>JBBRVL010000273.1:0-5818 GCA_038246925.1 Chloroflexia bacterium | reverse complement strand
TCTCCCTGGTGCTGGGCAAGCCGAGGCTGCTCGTTGTCGAAGGACACCCAGGCGAGGCTGCTGCCCTCCAAAGCGCGCTTGCTAATTCAATCGAGATCGATCTTGTAGCGCCGGAGCGGATGCCTGTCGATGCTCGCTCGCTGGTCGGCTATGATGGAGTGGTGCTCGTGAATGTACCGGCGTCGTCGTTGCAGCGCAAGAGCATGGAGAGCTTACAGATAGCCGTGCGGGACCTCGGCAAGGGCCTTGTGGTGATAGGTGGGGATGAAAGTTACGCGGCGGGCGGCTACTTCCGCACGCCCCTGGAAGAGATGCTGCCGGTGGCGCTCAATCTACCCTCCAAGCTCGATATTCCCAGCGTCGGCATGGCGCTCGTGATTGACAGGTCGGGCAGCATGGATGTTGCCCATGATTTGCGTGGCGGCGGGGTGAAGAAGATCGAGCTAGCAAAAGAGGCCGCATCGCTGGCGGTCGCCCAGCTAAGCGAGCGGGACTACGCGGGAGTAATCACGTTTGACAGTGAGGCCAACTGGGTTATGGAGCTTCAGCCGATTGGCGACCCCGCTCAGTTCAAGAGCAGGATAGGAAGCATCACATCAGGCGGGGGTACGGATATATACGTCGGCCTATCCCCGGCGGTCGATGCGCTCATAGCGAGCAAAGCCAAGAGCAAGCACATAGTCCTCTTGACAGACGGTGTCTCTGCGCCCGGCGACTACGAAGGCTTGATCAAGAAGATGTCGGAGAATGGCGTTACGCTGTCAACAGTCGCGGTAGGCGCGGATGCGGATACTGCTTTGATGCAGTCCCTCGCCGCTTCAGGCAAAGGACGCTATTACTACACCGAAGATGGTAACGCCCTCCCGCAGATATTTGCCCACGAGAGCCACCTTGCCGCACGCTCTTACCTCATAGAGCACCCCTTCAGTCCGCAACGAACCGCCCCATCACCAATTCTCGACGGCCTGGGTGGGCTTCCTGAGATCAAAGGCTATGTAGGCACGTCTCCGCGTCCTTCGGGCCAGATCACTTTGGTATCAGACGCGGGCGACCCTCTCCTGGCCCAGTGGCAGTACGGGTTGGGCCGCGTGGTTGCGTGGACCTCAGATGCGCGTGGGCAGTGGGCAAAGGAATGGGTCGGGTGGGAAGGCTTTCCGCGCTTCTGGGGGCAGGCTGTGGGGTGGAGCACAGGCGCCGAGCGGGCTGACTTGATCCAACCGCGCATTCAGCTCGATGGCGGTACTGCTCGTATTACAGTAGATGCCGCCGAACCGGACGGCGCATACTTGAACGGGCTGGCAGCGAGCGCAGTAGTAGTTGCGCCGAGCCTTGTCACCTCAACGGTTGAGCTACGGCAGACATCAGCGGGACGGTACGAGGGCCAATTCCCTGCACTTGAAGAAGGTGCCTATTTGCTCCAGGTAAGAGCAAATGGACCGGAGACCGGGGAGATAGGGCAGACGCTCGGCGTGGTCGTCCCCTATTCGCCTGAGTACCGAGTCTCTGCCGATGGTGAGGACCTCATGTCGAGGCTGGCGGGCATTACCTCTGGAAGGACCTTTGGCTGGGAGAACGCATCGGCTTCGTTCGACCACAATCTGACCGTGGTGAGAAGCACAACAGACCTCTGGCCGTTACTCCTCTTGCTGGCAATACTTCTCCTGCCGTTCGATATTGGCGTCCGGCGGCTGGCGGTTACGAGGAGAGACTTTGCGAGAGCTATAGACGAACTGAGACGCAGGCTGGGTATTGGGGGGCGAGTTGTGCCCGCCATGCCGGGTGCCAGTACGCCTGAGATAGCGGCGCTCTTCGGCGCGAAAGGCCGGGCGCGCGAGCGTACGGAACAACAGCCCGCCCCATCCTCCTCTACGCAACGGGTGCCGACGAGAATTGAGCCGCCAACACGGGCACGCGACTTGCAACCTACCGGCAGTGCTGGGCTTGTCACGGAGGTAGGAACACCTGAAGTGGGACGAGAGAAGGAAATATCAGGCACGGGTGACGACAGCTTGGCGGCTAGGCTCCGTAAGGCACGCGAGCAGAGAGGGTGATCGGATTTTGGATTTTGGGTTTTAGATTTTGGATTGACCGGTTTCTTCATTCATAATTCAAAACTCATAGTTCCCGAAGGGGTGGAAGAATGCTGGTTGAGAAGGTGGCTCTTGTGGATAATCGCTATCTGTTGCAGGAGCCTGTGGTCCGGGGCGGACCTATAGAGCTATATTTTGCGCTGGACAGGCAATTGCAAAGGCCGGTTGCTGTTGAGATACTCTCGGAGCGCGCCGCAAGCGACGAGGCTCTTTGTGAGAAATTCCACCGTCACCAGAGGAGCGTGTCGACCATCCACCACTCCAATATCTTAGAGATCTATGACGCGGGTGAGTGGAACGGGCGACCATACCTGGTGATGGAGAGGGACGCCGGGCAATTTTCGTCAGGCGATGCTGCGGGAACAGGCGTGGCGATTGATCCTTCTGCTGCCATAAAGATGACGAGGCAAGCAGCCGAAGCCCTACATTTTTGTAGACAGGCAGGGCTAGTCGATTGGCCTTTCTCCTATAAGGCCGTGCGCACCGGAGGTTCGGGGAACGCGCATCTCGCACTCCTCGAAGATAGTCTTCTCAACCAGACCAATGGCCTGTTAGTTTCGCGCCGCGATGCGGACGATCCTGAGGCGCTGTCAGCACTACTGCGGCTGCTACTGTCGGGGACGCCGGACGGTAAGGATATGGGACTGTATATATCTACCCTTCCTCTTTCGGTAGCTGAATTGCTGCGGCGGATGCAATCAGGGACGCCAGATAGTTTTGCCAACGCTGGTGAGGTCGCTGAGGCCATCAAAGAGATAGAGGCAACGTCGAACGATTATACACAGGCCAATGTCGCGGTGCCTCTCGCAGCGCCGCTTGTTGAGCAGAGAATCGCGGATGCGCCGACGCCGCCGGACCTCCAGCGTACGTCGAGCCTTGCCGAGGCACCCACGCTGGCAGTTGGTCAACAAAGCACGATGCCACCTGTCGCTTATGTACCTACTATCGAAGATACCGCTTCCAATTCAACTATTTCGTTTCCGGCAGTCATTGCCTCGTCTACTACTTTAGACAACACAAGACCTTATATCCCTGGCAGTAATCCTGTTGCCCTCATGCGCGGGCGCCGACTTGCGCCGTTTATCCTCCTACCTCTGCTCGGTTTACTGCTCTTGGTTGTCGGTACGCTGTTCATCGCTGGGCAGCGCGGCACGAACTCACCTTTGAGATCTGATAACCTGACTGCTCTTCCCACCGTTACGACGCCCCCTGTGTCCCTCATCCTGCCTAAGGTACCCGACCTGCTAGGCAAGAGCTTGGAGGAAGCGACTACTACCGTCGAAGAGCTTGGTATTCAGCTTTCGGAGATCGATCCTGTGCATAGTAGCTATGTCCCAAGAGATAGAGTAGCAGTTCAGGACCCCGTGCCCGGCGCTGAGCTTCAACCGGGCACTATCATTATGGTAGCTTTGAGTCTTGGTCCTGCACCGAAGGAAGCTGACGATGACGAGGAAGGGGCAGCTCCTGAGGCGGTGGAGTCCCAGCCTGATCAGGAGCAGTCACCTGCAAAGAAGGATAAGGGCAAGAAGTAGAGGTGAAGCGCCCTCTCGCTTGCGGTATATACGGAGGAAGCCATGGATAACCAGGGATACGTAGATACATGCATCTTTTGTAAGCTGGCTAAGGGCCTGGTGCGCGCCGACATCCTCTTTCAGGATGACGCGGTGATTGCTTTCAACGATATCCACCCGCAGGCTCCGTCTCATATGCTTGTGATACCGCGCGCCCATATAACCGCGCTGTGGGAAGCCGATGAGAGCCACAACGCGCTCCTCGGCAAGCTAATGCTGGCATGCAACCAGGCTGCGGACAGTGCCGGGATAGGCAGCAGTGGCTACCGTGTAGTGGTCAACTCGGGCGCCGACGCCGGACAAAGTGTGGACCATCTTCACTTCCACGTGCTCGGTGGCCGCAAGCTAGATTGGCCTCCCGGCTAAGAGTCATCTCAGCAGTAATTTTGCGAGGCACAGTTAAAGAGGTCAGTGGTTGAGCACCAAAGAGCGAGATAAGGCAGGGGCGATAGCTTCTACAGACGCTGGGTCGCCTGATTATGCGCCTCCGGAGGGCGCGGCCAGGGAGAAGCTCGTTGCTGCGCTGCGCGAAGGTTGGCTGAAGGAAATGGAAAGTGCCAGTGCCTACCGCGAACTGGCTCGCGTCGAAGCCGACAAGGAAAGGCGTGACATTTTATCTAAGCTAGCCGCCACCGAGGAGCGCCATGCAACCGCGCTTGCGGGGCGTCTTCATGCACTCGGCGCAGAGGTGCCGGAGCTACGCGAAAGTTGGGTAACCCGGACACGGGCATGGTTTCTCAGGCAGGGTGGTCTCGATGCCGCCGTCAACCGGCTGGAGGCTGAGGAGGACCGTGCTGCCGCTCGCTACGAGGCTCAGGCCAGGGAGATCGGCGACGCCGATTTCCACGCGATGCTGAAGACTATGGAGGTAGAAGAGGAAAGCCACGCGCGCGTCCTCAGGTCAATGACACGTGCCGCCGGACCTCGTAACGCCCTCGACCTGATGCTCAAGCGCGAGAGATGGCACACACGCAGTTCGGGCTGGCTTGGCGATGCGATCTATGGCGCCAACGACGGGCTGGGCGCTGTATTTGGCATCGTCTCAGGGGTATCGGGAGCAACGGCTGGCAATGAGCGCTTTGTGCTTATAGCAGGCATAGCTGGTATGTTCGCGTCGGCTATTTCAATGGGGTCGGGTGCTTACCTGGCGGCCAAGTCCGAGCGAGAAGTATATGAATCAGAGATTGGACGCGAGCGCCTGGAGATAGAAACCGATCCCGAATCGGAGATCGAGGAGCTGGAGCTATTTTACCAGCTAAAGGGATTTACTCCTGAGGAGGCCGAACTCCTTGCCTCACGGATCGCCGCCAACCCGGAACAGATGCTACGCACTATGGCCGCGGAGGAGCTTGGGCTGGCCGAGGAGAACTTCCCCAACCCATTTCGTTCGGCGCTTGCCTCTTCGATTTCAACTGCGCTCGGCGCATTCATCCCTATAATCCCTTTCTTCTTCATCGGGGGTACGCCCGCCATTATCGCGGCAGGCATCGTCAGTGTGGTTGCCCACTTCCTTGTCGGTGCATCTAAGACATTCGTTACAGGCAGAAGCTGGGTAGCGGCAGGGACGGAGATGGCCGTGGTCGGCGTAGTAGCCGGAGTGGTTACATACCTGATTGGCCTTGCACTGGGAGCGCCCATTTAGGCGCGGCGTGTCTACTTGTAGCCATAAGAGAAGGGATGCCAGAGGGCATCCCTTCTGTAATCGGCCAGGCAGTGACTAAGGTGTATCACAACTCGGGAAGAAGGTATTAGCCACGATCTTCGCTGATTGTCCTCTGGTCACGTCGTTGCCCGGCCTGAAGTAGGGTCTGCCGCTCGAACATGGCTCTCCCACTCCTCCGCATGCATAACCTTGCATGACATTGCGCGTTGCCAGGCGCTGGATGAACTCGTAAAAAGTCTGGGTCGGCGGTACGTCTTCAAAGGTTTGTCCTGCTGGGGGTTCGATGAAGCCAGCCGCGTTTGACACAATCTTGGCGGTCTGCCCCCTGGTAGCATTAGCAAAGGGGCGGAAGTATGGCCGACCAGTAATACATGGCTCGCCCAGGCTGCCGCACGCGTAGCCGGTCATATGTCCTCTCCGCGTAAGACGGTTGATCCACTGGTAGAATGTATTCGTCGGGGGCACATCTTCAAAAACCTGTGGGTCCGGGTCCT
>JBBRVL010000272.1:0-5824 GCA_038246925.1 Chloroflexia bacterium | reverse complement strand
CGACAGCGCGGCATTCATGGCGGCGGGCGATTACCATCATCACATTGGCCTCAACACCTGGGACAGCCTGGGAGGCCCGCCCCCGCCGCGAGGCACCACCGGCCTCTACCACCTCGCCATCCTTTATCCCGACCGCGTAGAACTGGCCCGCGCCCTGCGTCGCCTCGTTGACTATGGAGTAGAAATAGATGGGGCCGCCGACCACGGTGTCAGCGAGTCGGTTTACCTGCACGATCCCGACTATAACGGCATCGAAATCTACCGCGACCGTGACCCATCAGAGTGGCCCCGAGAAGGCAATCGTGTCGTGATGTTCACCGCGCCGCTTGACTTGAACAAACTGCTTGCCGAGGCGGGCGAATAGCAATCTGGGCGCGAAACGTGAAACGTGATTGCGCTCGTAGTTTAGGGTAGGCGGACCGTCCATCAGCCGTTCAGGGGCAATCGGAGTCGCCCGCAAACTCTCGCACGCCATCGCCTTTGAAGATAAAGACGTATTGTCTGCTTGTCTTTGATGCACCCTGCAACATGTCACACTGGATTGCAGCCGCAAACAGACTAGGGTTGCCGTAGATAAGCTGCACGCCACTGGGGAAAGCATTCTGAAAGGCAGGCACACCATCCATAAACATGGGCAGACCAATAAAGAGGAAGGTGTCTCGGTCTTCAGGATTGGGCACTAGCTGCTTCACATCATTGAACACCCCACCGCTCACCTTGCCCGCCGCGTGCCATGCGCTCTCTTTCACCATCAAATCTCGGGCCTGGGTGAGCAGCATTGCGGCCAGAACAAAGGCGCTTACTGCCCTGGCAACCCTGCCGCTTTGCGCCGTTCTGTGCGACAAGAAGCGTAGGAGCCAACCCACCAACCCCGACGCAAACAGCGCATATCCCACCGATGGCAGATAAAAATACCTGTCGGTCGGCCCACTGAAGAAGACGAACAGGAGCGGCGTGATGAGCATCCACATCAGGCCAAAGAAGGCGAGACTCTGCTTCTCCCATAACAACAGGCCGGCAACTGCCAGTGCCGCCAACACCTCTAACCATACCACCGTCCTCAACATCTCTAAAGGCAACCCGGCAAGGGTTCTACCGCCGGGGATAAGACCGTGAACAAAATCGAAGATGCCTAGCAGGATGGAGTCGAGGTTCAGCATACGGAACTGTAGACCGCCCCGCCCGACGCCGCCTGTGCTACCTCTCCCCGCTATTTGTACGGCAAGGTAAGCAAGCAAGACCACCGCATAAGAGCCAACGGCAAGCACCAGTCGCCTTATCAGCGCGGTTTTACCCTTATCAGCAGACACTCGCTCGAAAATGAGGACATCCGCCGCCAGCAGGAGGGGCAGCACGACAACTGTCTCTCTAGTGAGCAGACCTAGCGCGAACACCCCCACCGAAGCCGCCAACAACAGCGGCCTGCCCGATGAGCGGAATCTGCGGAAGAGCAAGAGCGCGGACAGTATGCAGAAGAGGCCCCCCAGATCGCCGATAGCAGCAACCCAGGAAACCGTCTCGGCATGGTGGCCGTTGAGGAGAAACAGCAGCCCCGCCGCCAGGCCAATCACCCAGGCCCCAGCGCGCGGTCCCGACCCGACAGCCAGCCGATACACCAGGTAAGCATTCACCCCATGCAACAGCAGCGAAACCAGGTGGAACGGCGAGGCTCGAAGTCCGAACAAACTCTGTCCTGCCCAATAAAACAGCTTCACGAACGGACGATAAAACCATTCAACATTCGGGTCGAAGAAACCGGCGACCTCGTTGATAGAGTGGGTACGCGTCCACGACAGCAGCACAAAATCATCAGCCAGGAAATACCCGGCCAGATTTGGCACGAAGGCCAGCAGCCCACACGCAATCAGTAGCACCGCTATATAGTCGGGCCGCACCCCAGCCAACCGCCGCCTCAACATATTCTCAGCAGACCTCCGTGCGTGTATACCCAACAATAAAAACCTTTGTGGCCTCTGTGTTCTTTGTGTTCTTTGTGATTAAAACTAAGGCGCGAACACCCAGTAACGGTAGCTCGTGAATCCAGGCCCGCCTGGATCGAACGTGGCGTCGATGCGGATAGTCGTCCTGTCGCCGGTGATTTGCTCCGCCGGGATTGTGAACTCGTATTCTTGCCAGGCGGTATCGCGCTCGTTGCTGTTTTTCCAGAGGCCGACCTGCCGCCCATTCGCCCACACCATCACGGTCTGCCCTGCATCCGGGTTCAACCTGGAGCGCGCCACCAGCACCAACGGCTTACCCGGCGTGCTCTTCACACTGAACTCCTCCCACCCTGAGTGCCTGCGACCACTCTCGCTCATACTGAACCCGTCAGCCTCATACGACGAGGTAGTCAGGATCGATTTCGGCTCCGAGAACGAAGGCTGTCTACCCGAAATCTTGTAACCATGCGCTTTCTCGTCCGCCACGTCACCTACATTCAGGCTGTCTAGCGGCTGCGCACCCTGGCGCGCCAGGTAGGTCTTCTCAGGCTCTAACAGCGCATACTCCCACTGCACCTGGTAGAGCGTCTCGGTATCCCCCGCTGTGATAATCGGGTTCTGCACGCGCAGCGAGTAGACCGGCCTGAGGAAGCTCTGCGCTACGCTTTCGTCAATCCCATTCAGAAAGACGTTGGGGTGTATCAACAGGTAATCGGGCCTTTCTTCCTCTGGCATTGTCATAAGTGTGTCGAAGATAGTGCCCCACCCACCGAAATAAGCGCCCCTGAGCTTGTTGTTAGTCAAGCCGATCAGGTCGATCACGTAGCGGTCGCTCATGTACTTATGCGCGCCGGTATCGTTCACCCCGATGCGAGAATCAGGCGGGGTGTTCTGGCGTATCCAGTCGCTGAACGCCATCTGCTGGTAGTAAATATCCCTGCTGCTGTCGCCAACCGCGAAGAAATAACTGACGAAGTGAGGCAGTAAGAGTAGAGTAACGGCAGCCGCAGCGATCCCCAGCAATCGAGAGCGTGCCGCGTAAGGCTGCCCCGGAGCCTCCTCATTTTCCCTTACAAGACGGTCTGTCACATTTACCAAATATATCAGTCCAAGAGAAAAGTATAGGATGAAGAGGAAGTCGTAGGGCATATAATAGCGGTTGAACTGTATCGGAGGGAGGAGCAGAGACAAAGCTAATCCGCCCACGAGGGTAAGCACAAGAAGCAGGTGGAAGAAGCGGTGCCGCGCTCCTCTCATTGCCAGGCCCATCCCAAGCACCGCCACCGGAGCCGCCATCAACACGAAAGGTGAGCGCCCTATCTCCAGACCCAAATAGCTGTTCTTGAGCGCGTTGGCTGCCCACCCAACAGTAATCGAGAGGTTCTCATACAAAGGGGCGTAAGGTAGATACCATATCGATTTCGACGCTGCCGTGTTGAACTGCCACTCGCCCGTTATCGCTATGTTCACGGCATACGGGATAAGGCCTGCCAACACAGGCGCCGCCAGCCATAGGTAGCCGGGTGCGATACGCTTGGACCTTTTCCACAGGTAGATCGCGGTGAGCACACACACTATTGACACAAGCACGTGCCCCTCCGGCCTGAGCAGAGCCGCCAGCGTGCCGACTGCTGCGAGCCATGCAAAACGTTCTACCTCGACATCTCGCAGCCACAGCCAGAGAAAGCCTGCCAGCGCCGCCGTGAAGAGGCCCGTCTCCATGCCGCTGACAAATATATAGTTCAACCTGCCGTCGAGCAGCACAAACCCGGCACTCAGCAGCGCCAACGGGCGACCACCTAACCTGAAGCCTATCTTATAAGTGAAGAAAATCAGCGCGAGATGCGCCGCCAGGTTCAGCAAGTCAGCATAGATGAGCGGCTTCTGGCCGTCGATACCGAGCAGATAAGGTGGAATAAGCAGGAAGGGGTAGATGAAGGCGCTGTCGCCCGAAGATGGAGGGTCGCCTGTGTTGTACTCGAATGGGTGGCCGCTCGCCAGTTGCTGGGCGTACTGGAAGTGGATAAAGGTATCGTCCAGGGGAGGAGCAAGGTGCCCGCCCGCTCCCCAGACGCCGAACAGGAATGCGATAGCGGTCACCACGAGAGTTCCCAGCCCAAGCCAGAGCAGATCGTATCTCTGCGATAACAGTCGCTGCGTGCTTACCCTCCTGGGCGCGACAATCGCTTCTTCGGCAATCATGGCCCTAATTATACCGAACCAGGGCGACAGATGACCCAGATTGCCCCAAGGTGGTACAATTGAGGGCAATGTGCCTATGAGAGTGGTTCTGCCTGATGCTACTGCGATATATGGTTTCCACGCGGTACTTGGCCCTGTTAAAGAGATAGAACTTGCTCTTGTCATTCTGAACGCAGTGAAGAATCCGTTTGCATTGCTCAGACTTCTTCGTACGGATTCTTCACTGCGTTCAGAATGACAATGGAGGGTGGGTCGCTCACTCCGGCACGGTAGCTTTGTGATGTCTTCTATAGACCCTAATACCCCAGGAGAGAACATGAACGAGAAGTTTGAAAAGCTAAAGACTCTACTCGCAGAGGTTCGTGATGTCGAGCGGGCACTTGCCGTCCTCTGGTGGGACCGCCAAACCCATATGCCGCCGGGCGGCGCGGAGGAGCGAAGCAACCAGATCGCCACAATATCGAAGATACACCACGCGAAATTTACCTCGGATGAAATTGGTAAACTGCTCAATGACCTTTCTTCTGAGATGGCCGGTATGGACACTGATAGTGACGAAGCCCGCATAATCAAGGTCACCAAGCGCGACTACGACATGGAGTGCAAGCTGCCGGAGAAGTTGGTGGAAGAGGTTTCGCGCGCCTCCTCAGCGGGCCTGGAAGGATGGCACAAGGCTAAGGTCGCCAAGAGCTTCTCCATGTTCTCGCCCTTTCTACAGCGCAACGCGGAGCTGACCCGAGAGGTCGCCGCTGCCTATGGCTACGAAGACCGCCCCTATGATGCCTTCCTGAACATAGCAGAGCCGGGCATTGCCACATCACAACTTGAGACTATCTTCTCCGAGTTGAGAGAGGCCATTGTGCCGATGGTGAAAGAGATAGCGGCGAAGCAAGATGCTGTAGACGATAGCTTTCTCCACCAGCAGTTCTATGAAGCAGAGCAACTGAAAGTCAGCCTGAGCATCGCCGAGCGCTACGGTTACGACCTGAATCGGGGCAGACTCGACAAGACGGCCCACCCATTCGCCGCCAGCTTCGGCCTGGGCGACGTGCGCATCACGACGCGCGTCTACCCCAACTTCTTGAATGCCTGCCTCTTTGCTACCTTGCACGAGAGCGGCCACGCAATGTACGAGCAGGGTATCAGCCCTACCCTCTCGGCCACGCCGCTGGGACAGGGCGCATCGGGTGGGATGCACGAGTCGCAGTCACGCCTCTGGGAGAACCTGGTCGGTAGGAGCCGTCCTTTCCAGGACTATATGTTCCCGCGCCTGCAAGAGACCTTCCCTGAGCAACTAGGCAACGTAGATATAGAGACGTTCTACCGCGCCATCAACAAGGTGCACCCCTCTCTAATCCGCGTCGAAGCCGACGAAGTGACCTACAATCTCCACATCATGCTCCGATTCGAGCTAGAGAACGAGATGCTGGAGGACCGCGTCGACATCAGCAAGATGGACCAGGTTTGGCACGAACGGATGGAGCGTTATCTTGGGGTCGTGCCGGAAGACGACTCTGTCGGCGTACTGCAGGATATACATTGGTCGGGCGCGGGCATTTATATCTTCCCGAGCTACGCCCTGGGCAACATCATCGGCGCGCAGCTATTCAAGCAGGCGCACAAAGAGATGCCCGACCTAGATGACCAAATCTCAAAAGGAGAGTTCGCCGACCTGCTTGGCT
>JBBRVL010000271.1:0-5826 GCA_038246925.1 Chloroflexia bacterium | reverse complement strand
CCTCCTATGTCGGGCCTGGGCACAACGGACCATGTGCTGCCATCCCAATGCATGATCAGACGGAGCTCTGGAAGGATTAGCAGTCATAGGGACGAACAATATATGGGCGGTGGGGTGGGATTGTATCTATAGCTTTACCTGCAATTTTCAAAAGGAATCGCTGATCATGCATTGGGATGGCAGCACATGGTCCGTTGTGCCCAGGCCCGACATAGGAGGCAGCAATGAATTACATGGGATAAGCGCGGTTGGCCCCAGCGATATATGGGCAGTGGGTTCCTACAACATCGCAGGCGCGCCAACAGACCAAACGCTAACTATGCACTGGGATGGTACCCAGTGGGACATAATCCCCAGTCCCAATGTGGAGTCGAGGCGCAATAACATCTTTGGGGTCACGGCAATCGCTTCTAATGATGTATGGGCTGTAGGTCGGTCCGGCAATGATCCGAATGGGGATTACAGGACCCTTGCAATGCATTGGAATGGTAGCGCTTGGACCATCATAACTAGCTCCGATCCCAGCCCGGTAAGCAGCTTGTACGGCGTAGCAGCCGCCGTTACTAATGAGGTATGGGCGGCTGGTGCTTTCAACAGCGAACCAGCAGCTCAGAGCCTTATAGAGAAATTTACCTTTCCTCTTTTCTCGGATGTTCCTTCCAATAACACCTTCTATTCATCCGTACAATGCCTGGTATGCAGAGGCATCGTTTCCGGTTATGCTGACGGCACGTTCCGTCCCAATAATGAAGTCACACGCGGTCAACTCTCCAAGATAGTCTCTAACGCTGCTAGCTTCACTGAAGACCCAGGCGAACAGCGTTTCGAAGATGTACCTCCGGCCAATACATTCTATGAATGGATACAGCGTCTAGCAGCCAGAGGGTACATAGGAGGCTACGACTGCGGTGGAGTGGGAGAGCCATGCATCTCAGGTAAGCCCTACTTTCGCCCTAATGCCAATGCAACGAGAGGCCAGATCTCAAAGATAGTGTCTAACGCAGCACAATTTAGCGACCCACCAGGCGAGCAGATATTCGAGGACGTGCCTCCTACCCATACCTTCCATGAGTGGATACAGCGCCTTGCCTCAAGAGGTATAATGAGCGGGTATCCATGTGGCAGTACAGGCGAGCCGTGCATCTCAGGAAAGCCATATTTCCGCCCTCAGAACAACGCCACACGCGGGCAGACTTCTAAGATCGTGGCTAACACTTTCTTCCCAGAGTGCCAGGCGCCCTGAGCAACGACTGCACGCAGGCCGTCATCTACGCCGTAATAAGTAAGGAGTAACCAACATGGGCGATAAAGACCCCAAGAACATCGAAAAGCTCCAGGAGCAGGCAGAAGATAAGAAGGAAGAGGCACTAGAGTACAAGCACGAAACGCCTGCTGAAAAACAACAGGACAATGAGCGCGAAGAAGCTATTGAGGAAGTCAAAGTAGATCAGCAATATGGCGAGGAACCGGAGCCTACGGAGGGGTAGCGGATGTCGCATAAAAAAGAGGCTATCGTAAGGATGGCCTCTTTTTCTATTGCTGTGAGTGGCATATAGCTTGCTGGTGTAGTTGCTACTTCCTGCGGGTCAGGAGGCTAAAGGAGGTATCACAATGGACGACAAGACAAAAGACAACGCCACAAACGCCACGACTACACAGACCGGCCAGACCTGTGCCAACTGCGGCATGCCAAAGGCCGAGTGGCGAGGCAATAATGGTCAGGGCCTGGAGATGGCAGGCAAGATGTACTGCTGCTCAGGCTGCGCGTCAGGCTCGGGTTGCACCTGCGCCTGATGTAGGGGTATGAACGTAGCGGGGGGATTGTGTTCGCCCTGTCTATCACACCCATAACCAAAAGGGCGGACACATTGGTCCGCCCCTACACCTTTTTGCGGGCCTATCCTATGCAGCCGTGCTGCCTCCCGTCATAAGCAGCCCCAGCTTCTCCCGCGTTGCCTCGGCCCTCGGCATAGTCGCCACCAACTTCCCCTTGTAGATCACCCCTATCGTATCCGATAGCGCCATCACTTCGTCCAGTTCCGCCGACACGAGCAGCACCGCCACCCCCTCATCCCGTTGGGCCACTATCTGCTTGTGGATGAACTCAATCGAGCCGACATCCAGGCCGCGCGTTGGTTGGCTCGCAATCAGCAGGCGTATCTGCCTCGATAGCTCGCGGGCAAGAATAGTCTTTTGCTGGTTGCCGCCCGACAGATTACGCGCCTGGGCCTCCACGCCCGTAGTGCGTACGTCGAACCGCTTCACCAGCTTCCTGGCGAAATCCAGGATGGCGTTGTCGTTCCTAAGCACGCCCTTAGCGAAAGGCGACTCGTCATAAGTGTTCAGGCACATATTGTCTGCTATCGAATAGGTCAGCACTAGCCCATACTTATGCCTATCCTCTGGTACGTGGGCCACACCCATGTCAATAAGGGCGCGCGTCGACGTGTGGGTAATATTGTGCTCGTCAAGCTTTATCGTGCCTTGCGCCGGTTTACGCAACCCGGTCAGCGCCTCTACAAGCTCGGTCTGGCCATTCCCCCCGATGCCCGCGATGCCAAAAATCTCCCCCTCGCGCACCTGTAAATCAAGCCCATCCACCGCCATGTGCCCGCGATTGTCCTTCACCCCAAGCTGCTGCACATCGAGCACGACCTTGCCCGGCTGCGAAGGCTTCTTCTCGACGTTCAGCAGAACGGTGCGTCCCACCATGAGCGAAGCGAGGTCGGTCTCGGTGGCCGTCTTCGGGTCGGCGGTACCGGCCATCTTACCGTGTCGCAGCACTGTTATCCGGTCGGCTATTGCCAGCACTTCCTTCAGTTTATGCGTGATAAACACTATCGCCTTGCCGCCCTCTGCCAGGCTGCGCATGATAGCGAAAAGCTCCCGCGACTCCTGGGGCGTCAGCACCGCAGTCGGTTCGTCCAATATCAGTATGTCGGCATTGCGGTAAAATGCCTTCAGTATCTCCACCCGCTGTTGTGCACCGACCGGCAAGTCCTCGATTTTCGCGTCAGGGTCGATCTCCAACCCGTAACTCTTAGACAAGCCGGCGATACGCTTCGCCGCGGCGTGACGGTCGATTACAACACCCGCCATCACAGTTTCATCGCCCAGCATGACGTTCTCGGTGACGGTAAGAGGCGGGATGAGCATGAAATGCTGGTGGACCATCCCGATGCCCACCGCGATAGCATCATTAGGCCCAGAGAAACGGACCTCTTTACCCCTCACATAAATCTGCCCCTCGTCCGGTCTGTACAACCCGTACAGCATGTTCATCAAAGTAGACTTGCCCGCGCCATTCTCCCCCAGGAGCGCGTGTATCTCGCCCGGCATCAAATCAAGGTCGATATGATCATTCGCCACTATGCCGGGGAAGCGTTTAGTTATCCCCCGCGCCTGGAGAGCAGCCAACGGGTCAGGCGCGGGCCGCAGAGAAAGCTCGCTGCCCACTGAACCTTGTACGCTACTTCTCATAAGGCACCCCAATCGCCGCCGGTGGTGTAGACCGCCCCACCACGCCCGCCAGCGCCACAATCGTCACCACGTAAGGCAAGATGCCTATCAACTGGGCGTAGTTATAGCCCCCGATCAGTATCTCTATTCCGCACTGCTGCAAGTTAATCTGCACCGCCGAAGCCAGTCCGAAGAGCAACGCCGCACCCAACGATCCGAACGGCGTCCATCTGCCAAATATAAGCGCGGCAAGGGCGATAAATCCGCGCCCTGTAGTGATACCTGGGCTAAACGTGGGAACTTCTGCTATGAGGTACGCGCCCGCCAGCCCCGCAATCCCCCCGCCAATAATAACGTTGGCGTATCTCATAAAGAAGACGTTGATCCCGACCGTATCGGCGGCGCGTGGGTGCTCCCCAACCGCTCGCGTACGTAGGCCCCATCGCGTGAAAAACAGCACGAAATGCACTACCACCACCAGTAGCAGCATCGCCCAAACAAGCGGCTGCTGCTGAAAGAGCCTCCCAAATACAGGTATATCCTCCAACAACGGCAGACTCCACCTCGGCAGAGGTTTCACGGTCGGCGCATTAGTGGCGAAATACTGGTCATAGAAGTAAACCGTGATACCGAACGCCAGTATGTTGATCACCGTGCCACTGATAATCTGGTCCACTTTGAAAGTGACCGAAAGCAAAGCATGAAGGGCCGCGAGAAGCGCCCCGCTCAACACCGCCGCCAGCAGCCCCCACCAAAGAGACCCTGTGAGCACGCCTACCACGAACGCCGAGAATGCCCCGGTTATCATCATCCCTTCGATAGCGATATTGACCACGCCCGACCGCTCGCTGAACAAGCCACCTAGCGCACCCAAAGTAAGAGGAGTAGCGACCCGCAGCGTGGTAGCAAGCACCGTCGCTATCAGCACGTCATAAGTCACACCGCAGATCATGGCCTGTCACCACCCATCGGAGGTCCACCAACACGGTCCTCGTCACCTTCCTTGTTGCCCGTAAGGACCGGCTCGTCCTCTACGTCAGCAGGGGCAGTCACGGGATAAGTCTCGGCTATACGTGAGCCGTCGAGCACCGGATCACTCACGGGCGCTAGCCCGACGCCACTTTCGGCTACCGCCACCGCAGGCGCAAGTGCAAGCGTGGGCGGACGCATCCTGGGCTTGAGCCTGAAAAGCCAGACGATAATGACGTCCGCCGCTACGAACAGCAGCACCAACCCTTGCACCACCGAGATAATAGAGCCTGAAATCTGCGTGTTGAACTGCATCTGCGTCGCGCCCGACTTCAGACCACCGAACAAAAGCGCCGCCGCAACCACGCCATATGGGTGTGAGCGCCCAAGCAGCGCTATAGCGATACTGTCGAACCCGTAACCGCTCCCAAAGCCCAGTTCATGCCGGTGTGAGACGCCCAGCACCTCGACAGCCCCGGCCGCCCCCGCCAGCATCCCGCTCAGCGCCATCGCAAGCACTATACTTTTGGCGACGCTCATCCCCGCGTAGCGTGCGGCATGAGGGTTAGCTCCCACCGTGCGTATCTCGAAACCCCACGTAGTTCTTGTCAGGAAGAAATGCACCAGGGCAGCAGTGATAAGCGCAAGCACAACCCCCCAGTGCATCTGCCAGGGTGTGCCGGGAAATAGCAACGGAATCTCAGCCTCGGTAGCGATGGTTGGAGTGCGCGCTATCACGTTGCCTCCCGCCCGGTCCTTCATCGGCCCACCGAGCAGGAACTGGCTTACCTGCAACGCGATATAGTTGAGCATGATCGTGATGATCACCTCGTGCGCGCCCCTGAACGCCTTGAGCGCACCTGGAATAGCTCCCCACGCCAGCCCCGCCGCAAGCCCCGTCCCCATCGCAACAATGAGGTGGACAGGGAAGGGCAGCCCCTTGAACGCGAACCCAGCGAAAGCCGCGCCTATAGCCCCGGCAGCCAACTGCCCTTCCGCCCCGATGTTGAACAAGCCACACTTGAACGCAAGCGCCACCGCCAGCCCCGCGAAGATGTACGGCGTGCTAGTCGTCAGGGTGCCTGCGATATTCCTGGGCGTCCCCACTGCCCCCTGCCACAACCCCGCGAACGCTCCTTCCGGCCCGATCACCTTCATGATGTCGCCCGTAGAAGCCCAGATGACCCCCCCACTGAGTACGAAAGCTGTAAATATAGCCAGTATCGGCACCACCAGCGAGCGCGCGGTATTCTGCCACACTATAAAAGGGTTCGCGCTATTGGGTGGCTCAGGTCCACCTGGGGGTGTATCCTCTTCTGTTGTGCGCGATGCTCTTCTCACAACAAGTCCAGGCTATGTAATATGTAAACAGAGGGCGGTGCTCCCTGGTCCGCAGGT
>JBBRVL010000270.1:0-5854 GCA_038246925.1 Chloroflexia bacterium | reverse complement strand
GATGGCGACCTGGGGATAGATGTGCTGGATGGGGTGTCTTCACTGATAGACAAGAGCCTGTTGAGACAGGAGGAAGGTGTGGGTGGTGAGCCTCGGTTTGTGATGCTGGAGACGATACATGAATATGCAAGAGAGAAGCTAGAGGAGAGTAGGGAAGGGGAGGAGTTGGGAAGGCAGCACGCCGAATACTTCATGACATTGGCGGAACGAGCCGAGCCTCACTTAAGAAGGGGGCAGTTGACTGCACACGACCGTATGGAGTGGTTAGACCGCTTGAGCGAGGAGCACGGTAATATGCGGGCGGCGCTTGCATGGGCGCAGCAGATTGGAAACATGACGATAGAATTGCGCCTGATTGCCGCTCTGGTGGAATTATGGTGGGGCTCAGGCCATTTAAGTGAGGCCCACGCGCGGTTAGAAGCTACGCTGTCGAGGGCTCGTGCCGATAGCATTCCCAATTTGTGGGCCAAATCGCTCCTCGCACTTGCCCAGATGGGCTGGTGGTTAGAGGACTCGGTCTTAATTGTCGCCGCCTACGAGAAGACCCTGGCACTATATCGGAAATTAGAAGATAAGCAGGGTATCGCCTATTCGCTCAACGGCCTGGGGAAAGAGGCCCTCCACCGAGCAGAATATGAGCTAGCCCGCTCTTACGCTGAGCAAAGTTTGGCGCTCTTTAAGGAATTGGGCGATTTGTCAGGAGTCGGTACAGTGTTGGGTGATATGGCTCGGCTGGCCGCCGATCAGGGTGATTATGTCTCCGCTCGCACAATGTGGGAGGAGCGTTTGGCGATCAGCAGGCAGGTAGGAGACTTGTTGCGGGTAGCCGATACGCTCAACAACATGGCGTACGTGGTCACGGACGACGACGGCCGGGTAGCTCGTGCTATGTGGGGGGAGAGTCTGGCGATCTACAGACGGATAGGGCAAAAAGTAGGAGTCGCCCAGACATCTGACAGCGCAGCATGGGGAGCTATGGTTGCAGGCGATTACACGGCAGCGCGTTCACTGGCCGAAGAAGGGGTAGCCTTGGCCAAGGAGATTTGGCCAAAAGGATATCTGTCAGACTTTCTTATCACATTGGGCTTAATAGTCTACCACCAAGGTGAGTACGCAGAGGCAATTGCGCTCCTGAGGCAGAGCATAGGCTTGAATCGTGAAGCAGATAACAAGTCTGGGATAGCCAAGTGTCTCAGAGGCTTGGGCGCAGTATCAACGGCACGAGAACAGCTTGGTGGCAGCGTACGAGCGGCACGGCTATTTGGCGCAGCAGAAACCCTAGTAATGGAGGAACCTAATTGGGCTTTTCCAATTGAGTTGATAGAGTATAACCATCTCCTTGCCACCGCCCGTGCCGAACTGGACGAGGCTACATGGCAAGCTGCTTGGGAAGAAGGTCGAGCCATGACCATGGACCAAGCCATCGCCTATGCACTTGAGGAAACCTCCAATGCCTGATCATTCAACAACGTACCGCTCCGGCTTCGGCTATGACGTGCACCGCCTTGTGGTGGGGCGGCCTCTCATCCTGGGTGGAGTGAAAGTGCCGTTCGAGAAGGGGTTGGAGGGGCATTCGGATGCGGACGTGCTGCTGCACGCCCTCATAGATGCGGTGCTAGGCGCGGCGGGGATGGGCGATATTGGCACGCACTTTCCTTCTTCTGATGCTTCGATAGAAGGGATTTCTAGCGTGGATATGCTTCGCCGGGTGATGCGGATGGTGGGAGAGAAAGGGTGGCAGGTGGAGAACGTGGACGGCACTATTGTGGCGCAACATCCGAGGTTGTCGCCCCACACTCCGAGGATGAAGACTGCTATCGCTGGGGTACTAGGCATCGAGGAAGAGCGGGTGAATGTGAAGAGCAAGACGACGGATGGGCTGGGATTTGCTGGCACAGGAGAGGGGATGGCGGCTTATTGCGCAGTGATGTTGGTGCGTGAAACGTGAAACGTGAAACGTGATAATCCTTGCCCAGTACCCTTATGAAAGCAGTTATCCAGAGGGTTAGTCATGCTAGCGTTGTTGTGGATGGGGAGCTGGTTGGCTCGATTGGGGCGGGGTTGATGGTGCTTGTGGGGGCGGCGCGGGGTGATAGTGAGAAAGATGTGCGCTGGATCGCTCGCAAGATGGCCGAGATACGTATCTTCTCGGACGCGCAGGGCAAGTTCAACCTGGGGCTGAGCGATGTGGGTGGGGCGATCCTGCTCGTTTCACAATTTACGCTGCTGGCCGATACGCGCAAGGGACGTAGACCGTCGTTCCTGGAGGCAGCGCCACCCGAGGAAGCTGTGAGCCTGGTGAACCTGTGCGCTGGATACCTTCAGGAGAGGGGCGTCCATGTAGAAACGGGGAGGTTCGGCGCGCATATGGAGGTATCTCTGCTGAACGATGGTCCGGTGACGATATTGCTTGACAGCAAGATACGTGAAACGTGAAAGACTAACTATGAAGGGAAGTAAGGCTGTTGCTTGTTCCTCGTTTAGGCGACTGCGGATAGATCATGGGCAGAAAGTACTGATGTGCGGTTGGGCGGCGTGTGGTAAGATAGGCATGATCCCTGATCCTGAAGGCTTGTAGTAGTCGTTACCTCTTTTAGTTTTGGTAGGAGTGCAGCCCAGATGATTACCTCCGCCTCGTACCCTCCCGCGCCACTCGACCCTATAATCTCGCGTTTGCGACCACGCACCGTGGCCGAGGTAATCGACCAGGCGTTCAGGCTTTATCGCAGGCACTTCCTTACCTTCCTGGCGATCATCGCGGTAGTGCATGTGCCGTTGCAATTGCTTATACAGGGCGCTAATATCTGGCTGCTGACGGGCTACACTGACATTCTCAGCGAGCCGGGTTCGGGCGGCCTGAGCAACAGCCAGGTTATGAATGAGACAGCCGGGATGCTGGTCGTCCTATACGTAGTCGTGCTGGGGCTGTCGTTCCTTTATGGCATCTTGCAATACCTCAGCCAGGGAGCGCTCACCGCAGCCATAGCCGATGCCCACATGGACAGACCGATCAGCTTTGGGCGGGCGTACGGGGCGATGTTCAAGCATATTGGGCCGCTTCTCGGATTTATGGTGCTGCAGGTCCTGATCTCCATAGGTATTTTTGTGCCCGTGATAATCGTTTTCGTGCTGTCGGCCGTTGGTATCGCCGCTGCGGGGTCGGACAGCGGGGCGCTGGGGTTTGGGGCACTATGCTTCGCCTGCTTCCTGATAATCCCGGCGATATTGTTCTCAGCGTACGTATTTGTGCGGTTATCGATGGTAGTGCCGGCCATCGTGATCGAAAACCTGGGGCCGATAGATGCGATGCGTCGAAGCTGGCGGCTGGTACAGAATTACTGGTGGCGAACAGCCGCCATACTGTTAGTGCTGTCGATATTGAGTTTCGTCATCGCAGCGGGACCGGCTGCCGTGATTGTCGCTATAGTCGGCCTGGTGACCAAGTCATTTGACCAAGTGATGATCAACGCGGTGAGTGGTTTGGTGACCGTTATTACTGCGGCGTTCTTCGTGCCTCTTGACCTGACGGCAAGGACGCTCTATTACTTTGACTTAAGAGTACGCAAAGAGGGATTCGACCTCGATGCCGCGATGACCCAGAGGTACGGGCAGCCCGGCGTTCCTCAACCTAGCTTTGGGGGCATGCAGGCAGCGCCCGCAGGAGCGTACGGGCAGGCACAAGCAGGCGGGATGAACGCGCCCGTGCTCGGCTACCAGCAGCCCACCGACACGAGGTATATGGGCGATTATACGCCTCCTTCCGACAGCGGCTACACTCCTCTACAAGAGGTGCAACATCCCGAGGCCTATACGTCAGAGCAAATGACACCCCCAGCGGACATATTTACCGCCCCGGACAGCAGTCAGAAAGAGCAAGGCAGCGCGACCCGCAGTATGATTGAGCAAGAAGGTCCGCCTGACGAGACGCCCAGGCAGGGTTAGGGAGCGTCCGCATTTGAGGAACATCTCCCGTAGTTTCAGTGGAACAACCCCACAGCAGCGTAGATGGCTCCTGTTCGGCATGGCTGCGCTGGTGGCGGTGTTCCTTGTCTGGTTCTTTGTGCTGCGTGATACCCAGCAGCAAGCGCCGGGTGGCATAACAACTCCACGCCCCGCGCTCGGCAAGACTATCCCATACAAGGATTACAGGGCAGCCATTGGAGAAGCTCTCGTACAGGTGCGTAACGCGCAATCGCTTTCGGGTGATGAGCGCAAGAAGGCTGTTGAGAGCGCGGCAAGCACGCTGGAGAAGGTTGAGGGCGGGAGAGTCGCGCCCCTGGGTGGAAAGGCTGGAGAAGGCGCGGCAGAGATAGACAACAGGTATTTGCTGGCGGAGTTGAGCGCGTCCGATGCGGACCTTGCCCAAGTCGAGCTTGGCCTCTCCGTACTGAACGAGACGTTGCAAGAGCAAAGCAGCATTTTATCAGGCACATTAGGTGGGGAGCAGGCGAAGCAGGAGTTGCAGCGCGTGTTGAACGACTCGGCGTTCGATTACGAGCGTGATTTATCGCCACTTCAGAGGCTTGCGCGGTGGGTCAGCAGTCTGACGGGCCAGGCAGATCCGAGTGGGGATCTGTGGCGGTGGCTCACTGCCCTCATTGCAGGCATCGCGTCGGGTACATTGGCGTACCTTGCGAGTGACAAGATCGGCAATATATGGGCCAGATTGGGTATCGCGCTGGCGGTGGGGCTGCTTGTGGGCGCACTCTTCTACTCCGGGTTAGGTGCGCTCAGCACAACGGTGCAGGTGATAGGGGCTGTTGGACTCGTGCTGGCCGCCGTGGTAGTGGGGCTGCTGGTGACGGGCGCGCACCGGGCATCGGCTCCGGCGGGTGGGACGAGGCGTATTTCGGAGCTTGCGGCTGTACTTGGCATGAGCGCGGCTGAAGGGCGAAGAAAAGCCGAGGAAGCAGCGAGTGCGGGCGATTACAGAAGCGCAATACGGTACAGGTGCCTTGCCCTGTTGCTGGCGTTCGATGAGGTAGGCAAACTCCACTTCGACAGGGCGGCCACGAATAAGGAGTACCTGTTCCGCGCTCCCGGCGACCTCCAAGGGGAGTTGCAGCCCCTTCTTGCCAGGTTTGACGCGGTGTGGTACGGAGGGGAACCCGCAGATGAGGCAGAGTGGAGGGCATACTCGGCTCAAGCGTTCGGTATCGAGGCCAGAATCAGTGACGCGCCCACAGTGGGAAACCGTAAGCAGGCGAAGAGCGCGGCGTGAAACGAGACGACGGAACCGCCAAGACGCAAAGAGCGCCAAGTTAGTTATTGTTTTTGATTCACCGCAGAGGCGCGGAGTGTTTTTAGGGATCAGGGGTCGGGGATCAGTAGCTGATAGCTGATAAGTAATCCATGCAAAAGAGCCAGAACAAGTTAGGAGAACTGTCCGTGCTTGGCGTCGCCGTGCTGGTACTATTCGGCGCGTTCATCTGGCTGGCCGGGATGGAGGGGGCAATTGATACGCCGGAGAGCGCGGGGTCTTCTACGAGCCAGGGTAAGCGCGGAACGCTTGCCCTCTACAGGTGGCTTCAGCAGTCGGGCTTCGATGTGTCCAGAGTGGAGGGTGGAGAGCAGTTCCCACCTGATGCTGATACATTGTTCATGGTCAACCCGAACAATGACTTTCCCGAGGGGCAGGCTGGGAGCGTGAAGCGCTGGGTCGAGGAGGGCAATACGCTCGTGCTGGCAGTGAGCAGCAACGCCAACTTCACGAGCGGGATAGGCGGCAGGCACCCGATGTTCCGGGAGCTTGACGTTGATATGGACTTTGCGGGCGGATATACAGACACGGTCTCGATGGCGCAGCCCTTATTCAGCAGGCCACCGGTATCGCAGGTCAGGATACCGGGGAGTT
>JBBRVL010000269.1:0-5854 GCA_038246925.1 Chloroflexia bacterium | reverse complement strand
CGGACTGGTGGAAGTGTTATTGGGCAGGGTAGCGGTGAAGGAGGCGCTTGTGCCTGCTGTAGAGCCAGGCGTGCCGGAGGTGGGGCTGGAAGGGGTGCCAAACCAGTCGCAGCCGGAGATGGTGAAAAGAGATACCAGCAAGATACCCCTGCGCAAGTGAGAAGGCTTCATTGCATCGCCCCCGCTACGCTCATGCCCATCCGGTGCCGGCGTTGGCACTATATGATTGACGCAAGAATTGCGTAATCGTTTGCGTAGTGGTCGCCAGTATATATCGGAAACCGCCAAGAGTCAATAGCTGTACTTAGGCTGCCGTTTTATTAAACAGATCCGCAGGCGACCGACATTGATGCTCTTATAGCAGGGTAGTAGTCGCCATGCCGATAGCCTGGTCTGCCATGCCGTAGAACACATCGATGCGCCCGTCCGGCTGCGTCACCATCCCTGTGGGGAAGACCACGTTGCTGACCACTCCAACGGTCTCGTCGGGACTCTCAGGCGACAGCACGGGCTGAGGCGATTGGTATACCACCTGAGAGGGGTTGTCAAGAGCAAGCAGCAGCGCCCCTGCGTGGTAGCGGCGGTTCGGGTCATTGTCGGCAAGCCCCTCGACGCCGTGGTAGAAGGTTAGCCAGCCGCCGGGAGTACGCAACGGTGGGGTGCCTCCGCCTACCTTCAGACTCTCCCAGGGCAGGGTAGGGGCCAGTACCAGTTGGTGGTCTTCCCATTGGAGAAGATCATCGCTCCAGGAGAGCCAGATACTCTGAGGCAAGCCGGTAGAATGAGAGAACATCGGGCGGTGCATCATGCAGTAGCGCCCACCGATGCGTTCGGGAAACAGAATTGCGTCTTTATTGGGCACATGGTTGAGATCAATGCTCACAAGCTCATCATTTATCGAAATGCTGAGCGGGCTGAAAGAGACCAGTCCGAGCCGTTTCCAGTTGAACAGGTCATCCGACGAGGCGAGGGCGATACGGGATTTCAATATTCCATCCACGCCGCCATAGGCTGTGTAAGCCATATAATAAGTGCTATCGAGTAGCGTTATCCGTGGGTCTTCCACCCCTCCCCCACCCAGGCGCTCGCCGTCATACCAGAGTTCATAATTCTCCTGTGGTTCGAGAGCGACTTTGCCCAGACGCACCGTTTCTATGCCGCCGTCCTCTCGTAGATGGCAGGTCGCTATCAGGATGCGCGAGTAATTGGGGGGCGTGTCGGCGACGGCTCGATAGAAGATGTATGTCACTCCGTCGTGCAGTACAGCCGCCGGGTTGAGCACGCCGCCGGCCTCGTAGGGGTTGGCGAGGTCAGGGCGCAGCGCCACTCCGCGACGCTCTAATTGAAAAGGCGCCATTGTCTTTTCTACAGATTGACTTTCCAAGAGGTTACTTTCTCCTTCGTAGTCGCTGCGCTCCAATTACGAATTAAATACGGAACCGCCAAGACGCCAAGAGCGCCAAGTACCCGCCAAGTTATTATTGTTTTGAGTTATGAATGACCCTAGCTCTATTCTAATTCGTAATTCGTAATTCGTACAAAGGATACCCTATGAATAATCTCAATACCAGCTGATGTCCCTTGTTCTGATATTGCCATACCCGAACCCTGTGTTACTATGTACTGGCGCTATATCCTGGAAACCGGCTGCTACTCCCTGGAGGTAACATGGCACAACCATTCGTTCTGGGGGTCAATTACTGGCCGCGCAAGAAAGCTATGTACTGGTGGTCTAATTTTGACGCCGCTGAGGTGAGAAACGAATTCGCCCTTATCCGCGATCTAGGATTACAGGTAGTGCGCATCTTCTTACTCTGGGACGACTTTCAGCCGACGCCAGATGCCGTTGACCCTCAGATGCTAGCGAACCTGGGTACGGTATGCGATATTGCCGCCGAGAACAAGCTCGGCCTAAACGTGACTTTCTTTACCGGACACATGAGCGGTCCCAACTGGTCACCCAGATGGCTCCTGGCGCCGGAACTGCCCTACCCCACACACTACGTAAGGCAGGTGATAAGTCACGGCGTGGTGGTTCAGGGCGGTTATCGCAACATGTACACCGATCCCGTTGCGCTTGAGGCTTCCCGCCTGTTGCTCCATACCATCGTGCAAACTTATAAGGACCATCAAGCGATCTGGATGTGGAACCTCGGCAACGAGCCTGATCTGTTTGCCGAGCCGCCCAGTGCCGCATCGGGGCGCGCCTGGGTGCGAGAAATGACCGCCCTGATTAAATCACTAGACCCCAACCATCCTGTCACCTGCGGCCTGCACGTGGACAGTCTGGACCGCAACAACGGCTTTCGCATAGATGAGGTTTACGCTGAAACCGATGTAGCCGTGATGCACACCTACCCGATGTATGTGCCGTGGTCGCGTGGGCCGCTTGATCCAGACGCTGTGCCTTTTAGCTGTGCCTTGACCACGGCTTTGTGCGGCAAGCCGACTTTGATGGAAGAATTCGGAGGCCCGACCGCACAGCCGGGTGAGGAGTCTTACGTGATGGAATGGGTGGCTTACGGGCGACCACGCGCACAGTTTATGGCTTCGGAAAACGATCTGGCAGGCTACATTGATGCCGTGCTGTCCAGGCTCGTAGATACCGGAGCAACAGGCGCTATGTTCTGGTGCTTTGCCGATTATGCCCCCGAGTTGTGGAACAAGCCACCGTGCGACCAGGCCAGACATGAGCGTTACTTTGGGCTTATCCGTCCCGATGGCTCACTAAAACCTCATGCTGAGGTCGTCCGGAGGTTTGCCGCCGCCAACCCACAGGCGAAGGAAGTTTCGGCAAACGCCATCTCGCTCGATATTTCCGCTGACGACTACTATCAGGCCCCGGCAAACCATCTCGCGCGTATTTACCAGCAATACCTGGAGAGCCGATGATAATAACCAGCTGTACTGGGCAAGCGCAGGAGCCTGCCAAGCTGAGGCGGGCTTGCCTCTTAATTAGGAGTCGCGGAGCACTTGATGGCACAGGGTGGGTTTGACTTCTACCCCGCGGACCGTGAAGAGTATGAGCATAGTCTGGAGATAGCGCGGTCCGGGTTGGAGGCGGCGGCATTCGCGGCATTCCGGGCAGCAAAGGCAAAGGGAGAAGCCATGAGCCTCAAAGAGGTGGTGGCTTATGCTCCTGGTTTCTAAATCCTGATACCGCCTGCGTGCTGTCGTGGCATGAAACCGCCCTTCGCCGACACAACTCGTGGCCATATCTCGAAGATTGTCTCAAATCCGGCCGGCTACTCATAGACACCAACCTATGCTCTGATTTCTGACACCTCCGAGAGTAATTACGAATTACGAATTACAAATTACGAATTGATTGGGGGTCTAACTCGTAATTCGTAATTCGTAATTCGTAATTCGTAATTCGTAATTCGTAATTCGTAATTCACATATAGCGTTTGTGTAACAAAGTTGCGTATACTCCAGATGAGAATTGTTAGCACAGGATAGCCAAGGAGTGTACCAGATATGTCCAACCATCCATCTCCCAAAGCCGCCAGACGACCTTCCTATGCTCTACCTATGTTCGTAGCTACGCTGCTCGTGGGCGTGCTGCTCACTCTATTATCAGGGCACCCCCGCTTCGCTCATGCCCGCTCTGAGGCCCAGGCTGGCTCTTTAAGCACGTCAGGCCCTATGGCATCAAGCTGCGAACCCAACTGGCAGATTGTGCAAAGCCCCAACCCGCGCACAAGCAACAGGCTCAATGCAGTATCGGCCATATCCCCCACCGATGTATGGGCGGTCGGCTATTATTTCAATTTTGCCCAGACCCCGGACCACACCCTCACAATGCACTGGGATGGCACGGCATGGACCCAGGCGCCAAGCCCCAACCCTGCCGCGGGCAGCTACCTGGAGGACGTGGTGGCTCTCGCGCCCGACAACGTGTGGGCGGTGGGCTATTCTTACATAAGTACCGCCAGAACCCTCATCGAACACTGGGATGGCGCTCAGTGGAGCGTCGTACCCAGCCCCAACCAGGATTCGAGCACAAATGAGCTTATGGCTATTGATGCCATCTCGCCCACCGACATTTGGGCCGTTGGCAATACGCCCGGTAGCCATAATACCATCACGCTTCACTGGGATGGCAGCCAGTGGCTCGTAGTACCCAGCCTCCCCAACAATTTCTCGACTTACTTTGGGCTGGAGGATGTAGTTGCTATAGCCTCGGACGACGTATGGGCCGTCGGCTATGAATACCCCGAGAGCGGCGCGCACCGCACTGTCATAATCCACTGGGACGGCACAAGCTGGAGTCGCGTCAGCAGCCCTAACCCAGGCGCATACGTCAGCAGACTCTACGGAGTAGTCGCAGCCTCAGCCAATGAAATATGGGCGGTGGGCCTCTACTCAAATAACGGAGGCTCTACCTACCAGACGCTCATTTTGAAGTGGGACGGCATATCATGGAGCCACGTACCTAGCCCCGACGGCTCCGTCAGCGGATACAACATCCTCTTTGGCATCACTCGTGGTGCGGATGGGGAGCTATGGGCCGTAGGCAAATACCACATACAGAACCACCCGTCCTCACCGGGGAATACACTGATCCTGCGCTGGGACGGCAGCACATGGCAGGTGGTGGGCAGCCCCAACGGCTTCAGATCCAACAGCGAGTTATACGGTGTGGACAGCGCGCCTTCCGGGGACCTGTGGGCCGTGGGGCGCTCATACAACGATTACAATACCCCCTGGGACACGCTGATCGAGCGGAACATTTGCGCCGAGCTTACGCCGACGGCCACAGGGACCCCTCCCACAGCTACTGTTACTCGCACTCCTACCCCCTTCCTCTCTCCCACACCTACCGCGTGCGTCACCAACTACACCATAGCCACAACCACAGGCACCATAGAACCGGGCACCACAGACATAGGCAACCACACTGATGATGGTGTCACATTCATCACACTGCCATTCCCTTACACCCTCTACAATCAAACATTCACAGGAGCTAATATCTCTTCCAATGGTGTAGTTGAGTTCGTGGGAGAATTTACAAGCTACTTAAATACCTGTATGCCTGTGACAGCGCCAGCGTTCACCTACTCCATACTCCCTTTGTGGGACGACCAGATCACCAGACCCACAGGAAAGGGTATATTCACATCTGTGAGTGGCACAGCTCCCAACCGCATCTTCAACATCGAGTTCAGGACGTGCAGCTACTTCTCGCCCACACAGTGTGCTACTGGGACAGACTCCAACTATGAAGTGAGGCTGTATGAGGGGCAGACCAGGTTTGACATCGTGTATGGAGTGATGGGGTTGACAGGTTCTTCTGCCACAGTGGGAGTGCAGAAGAACTCCGCCAACTATACTCAGTACCTGTGCAACACTGCTGGGCTTACCAACGGTCTACAACTGACCTTCACGTTAGCTAGTTGCAGCACCGCCACACCTGGCACTCCTACCATTGCTCTACCCAGCAGCACCTCTACTTCCACCAGCGTAATACCCAGCTCCACAGCTACGTCCACCTCCACAACTACCCCGATCCCATCTACTCAGACACCCTCAGTCTCAACTCACACCGCGACATCGGTGGCATCGGGCACACCCTCTATCTCGACCCCCACGCCCGGCACCTGTCCTATCCAATTCAGCGACGTGCCGGAAGGCAGCACGTTCTACGCAGACATAAGATGTCTTGCCTGCCGAAACATCCTGGGCGGGTATAGTGACGGAACCTTCCGGCCCGGAAATAATGCGACGCGGGGACAACTTTCCAAGATAGTCTCCAATGCGGCTGGCTTCACAGAGCCTGTGTCGGGGCAAACCTTTTCTGATGTGTCACCAAACCACACATTCTATGAGTTCATCGAGCGCATGGCTG
>JBBRVL010000268.1:0-5881 GCA_038246925.1 Chloroflexia bacterium | reverse complement strand
TCTTTGCTAGCTGGCCGCGCGTCAGTGCTGCCAATGGCCTGAATGAACCGTCTGTGTAGCCGCTCACTATACTCCGGTCGCTCAGCCATTCAATTGCCTCGAATGCGGGGTCGGCCAGCTTAACATCGTTGTATTTCGGGGCGGCCTGAACAACAATCTCAAGGCGCGACACGTTGCCCGCCGCATCAGACGCGCTAACATGTATAACGAAGTCCCGGCCGCCTGCCTGCACGGTTGCGGTAAAAACACCCTGGGCTTCTTGCGCCCGCAAATCGTTCACCGCTACAAAGGTACCCGGCTCGGTCTTGCCGGTAACGGTCAAAATACCGGGCTGCACATGACTACCATCAAGAGGGGACTCGATCAGCAGAGACGGGGGCTTTACGTCGACGGTCGTATAGGCATCTGCCTTCTCGGGCCACTCCTCAACGTTACCGGCGGCATCCCGTGCGCGAGAACGAAACTCATATGCATACCCATCTTGCCCGTCGAAAGTGGCTTGCGTTTCGGCTGTCCCGCTCTTCCAATCGGTCCATGGTCCATTTGGTATCGTGCGGAACTGCACATCGTATGAGACAACACCCGACCCCTTAGGCTCGTCCTCTCCTGCCCAACGGATGAGTACCTCCACGTCGCTACTGTAGATCGCCACTGGAAGAATAGTTGAGTTAGGGGCAAGGCGGTCACCTACACTCTTGCCGATTACCACATCTACACGCAGTGGGAGGGAGCCGACATCATTGAACCAGCCTTGCCCCTCGCGTATCATGTCCCACACGAGCGCATAGTGGCCGCTGGCGGTCGGGGCATTGAGCTTGGCTGTCATCGTTACGGTCTCAGGGAATGATACGTCCTGGGGCAAACTGGTCCTGAAATCTTTCCAACCGCCCTTGATGATCTTCCCTTCAGGCGTTTGCCATTGATAGCCGAGCATGACCGCACCTTCCCCTTGGGCGGACCAGGATTGTGAGCCGGTGTTGCGCACCGAGACATGAACATCGACGGTAGCGCCTGGGTCCATATTTCCAGGTGTGTCATGGCCGGTAAATGTTGCCCGAAGTGGCGGCTGCTCAGAAATGACTGCGGCCCGTATCTGCGGGAGCATGTCGTGAAGCCTATCGCCTGGGCAGGTGGACGAGTTGAATGCGCGCCCACACGCCGAGCCTTTGTAGTCCCGGTGGCCTGCAATCGTTGGGCGCACATAAGTAACCACTCCGCCGCAATTAGTGTAGCCGCTAATTGGACCTGAGCCTTGGGGGTCTATACCACGCTGGCTAGCCTTCCACGAAATCAAATCGATCAGTGCGGCCTGAGCCACGGCGGATGGCGCGACTGTCATAAAGTTGCCGAGCATTCCAACGCCCATGCTACCTGCGTTGAATGGGTATGCATGTCCAGCTTCCGCGTCGTCCCCGCCGGCCCGTCCTTCATAGATCACTCCGTTAGGGTCGATCACATAGTTGTATCCTATGTCGCCCCAACCGCGCGTCTTGCTGTGGAAGTACCAGACAGCACGTACCCTGGCGGCAAAGTCCTTGTCGGCGTTTGGCGTTGCAGTGTGGTGGATGATTATGTGGGTGACACGCTTGTACTTTGGCGTCCACTTAGGGCTGCTCTCACCTTGCGGCGATCCCCAATCCTTCCGCGACACCATCAATGGCTTGGGAATATCCGATGGTGTTCCTTGCATCATGATGGTAGGGCGCGGTGGGTTGGGTGTGACTCCCGCGTCGATGAACGTGTACGTCAGTTCACGAAACCGTGGACTCACGCCTGCCTTGTCTGTGCTCAGCGTGACTCGGCTCTGCACATAACGGTGCGTGCGCGGACCTGGGTCTTGTCCCACCGATATCATGCTGGCATATGTCTGCGTGACAGGGTCTTCGGACATTATGATGTCTTCAAGATCGGCGGGCTGCCAGGGGTCCCACGACTGCCCATCCGAGCCTGTGCGTAGCTCTACAAGCAATGAAGTGTGCTCTGGGGTATCCGCCGACCATCGTGGCGCAAGGTCTGTGAAGTCGATAGGTGCTTTCGTGGGGTTCGAGGTAAAGACGGCTTCACGCTTGCCGGGCGGTAGAGTCAGTTCGCTGGTAAAGCTCTCCTCTTTTATGTCTGTGCCTTCGCCCTGGAATTGTGACGCCGCTAACGTGTAGTCGGCCCCTGAGACCACCGACGCGCCACCAGGAGCTAGTAGCTCAGGTGCGGCAGTAGCCCTGCCTGAAAGCTCGCTAGGAAGGAGAGTGGCGAACAACAGGATGACAAATGATAGAAGCAGACCTGGTCGCGGACCGCGCCTGCGCCGGTGGGCTGGAACAAAGAATATAGAGTGGCGCCACGCGCGCATGGTTTTTCCCTCCGCTGTTATCGGTGAAGAATGATAGCTGAGCCTGAGTATATTGTGGAAAGAAGGGGGTGTCAAAGAGCGGGGATTAAGGGTTTGGGGTTGGGGATTAGGGAAACGTTTGAGACTTATCTCCCTAATCCCCTAATCCCTAATCCCTAATCCCTACATATGGATAAGCTCTATCTCGAAATCTTCCAGTCCACCTTCCGGCAGATTCGCCTCGATGAAACTGACAACTTTCGCAAGCACTTCATCAGCATGGCGAGCATCCGAGCTTACATAGGCAATACCGAGCACTGCGCGCTGCCAGTTGTCCTGTGCTCCCACCTCGGCGGCGGCAACGTGGAACTGGTTTATCACGCGCGCAAGCAGCGACCTTAAGTCCTGGCGCTTATCCTTAAGTGAATAGTTTTCGGGTAGGTAGAGGGTGATACGAGCGGTGCCGACTATCATGGCATGAGGGTGCCGGTAGTGTGACGAAGAGGGGAGGCACCGAGCGGATTCGAACCGCTGGTCGAGCTTTTGCAGAGCTCTGCCTTGCCACTTGGCCACGGTGCCGTTCAAAAAAATATAACACACAGGCACGCAGCGTGTCAAGGTTTGCAAAAGCGCCTGGGGTGGCTTATAATAGGGTGAATTATGTTGCTCTCTAACGTGCTTGATTTGAGGAAACTATGCGTGATATTTTAGACAACGGGCGTCTTACCTGGCGGCTTATCAATGACCCCAGGGTGTCTACCTTCGTGAAGGTGGCGATTCCGCTATTTATGGCGCTTTACTTTTTCTCGCCTATAGACTTCATACCTGATTTCCTGCCGGTTTTGGGTCAGCTCGACGACATCGGCGTTGTCTTGTTAGGAATGAGCCTGATCGTCCGTTTTTCGCCCCAGGCTGTGGTAGATGAGCACAGACGGGCGCTCGGCATCGATCATACAGTTGGCGACCAGTTCGCGCCACACAAAGGTAATGACCCATCAAGTTATTGGGCAGGACCCCCTACTCGGCACCCCGGTGAGCCGACGCAACCTATTGATGGTGAATACACGGTAGTACCACCCAAACAGTAGAGATTGGAGACTGAAACCCCAAGAGGAGCACGAATACCTTATGCCGAAAAAGACAACACGCCCCGTGAAGAGTTCCCAGCAGAAAGCCCGCGAAGAGCAGTGGCGCAGACGCGTGAACGCGCAAGGACTAACCACAGTAGACGACTTTACGGAAACCGCTACTGTCGATGCTCTTGAGGAGAATGTTGGGGAAGAAACTCTACCTGTTTCGTCTGCGCGTACCATGACCGCAGCCCGCCCCCGTCAAGCATCGCCGGTAGCAGCCGGGCGTGCGTCAGCAGGGGCTACCCAACAACGCCGCACACCGGTGGCAACGGCTGCCAGGGCGTCGCGCTTACGCCCGGCTGCCCCATCTCTAAGCATGGAAGAAGAAATGTACTATGTGCGCAGTGACATTCGCAGGCTGATTATTTTGACGGCCATATGTCTCGCTGTGCTTATCGCTCTTTCCTTCGTACTAAAGTAAAGGGTTCAAGGAGTAAGAAAGAGGCGTCCGCCGCGGACGCCTCTTTTCCTTAGATTTTGCTTACTGAATTAGGACTCTTCCTCATCTTCTTCGGCTTCTTCTTCACTAAACTCGACCTCATCGTCCGAGTCTTCAGCATCTACATCAGCGTCATCGGCGTCATAATCGACCAGGGCATCATCATCTTCTTCCAGGCCGTATCGCAGCGCGCCTTCGCGCATATATGGCCTGTAGGCCCCTGTAGGCAGCGTCTTAGGAGGAAACGACAGCTTACCGCGCTGCGATGGGTGCTGGTATGTCTCACGTATGATGATTGACAGCGCGTTCTCGGCGACAGTCGTGGCTGCGGCTGTGTAGCGGTTACCGCCATCAGAAAGGGTAATGATCCTCTTTGCGAGGCGAGGCTCGACACTTCCTAACAGCCGCCCCTCCGCATCGTACACTTCCAGCGCGCTACCATTGATACGCAGCTCGACACGATCTCCCGCCGTAACCTGCAATCGGACTTCCCGCTTTCCGAGGCTCACCAGCGTCGTGAGGCCGGTCTTGCCGGTCTCTTCAATGAAGATATTGGGCTGGATTGTTTCGCCGTCTGAGCCTGTCTTTATCTGCTTAGGAGGAGCCGCCTTGGAAGATGCGGTAGCCTTATCGGCCAGGTGCACCAATCGCTCCACATTCTTCTTGGCTATGACATTATTCGGGTCTAGCTCGATGGCCTTCTGATAAGTCGCCAGGGCATCTCTATAACGCCCCATCTCCATGAGTGCCTTGCCGAGTCGATTGTAAGCATCAGCATCGCTGGGGTACAACTCGATGATCTTGCGGTTTATGTCGGCCGCTTCAGACCAACGGTTTTGCATCGCTAATTCAATTGCTCGTTCCGGGAGCAATCGCTTCAGTCTGGCTCTTTCGTCTGCTTGATTTGTTATCATTTTGTTTGGCTCACTTTCCACGAGGAACGCCCTCTATGTTTGCCTAATCCTATATGATCGCTTGTAATTCTTACGTATTAACTGTAGTTGATAATGTTTCTATTGCGCTTTTAGTAATAGATAACGTATGAATACGCCGGATGGTTCAAAAGGTCAATACTAATATGCACATATTTTTGCACACCAATAGTCCCATAAGACCAGTCGAACAGGGATGTAGCAATACGGCTCGGCCCCTGAGACCGTCCTATGCATATATATACGGCCCACGATACGCAAAAGTTCTGTGGAAAGGGGGTATCTTCAGCGAAAGTTAACTAAAATTAATTATTGTTAACTTACGCGTAGGGGGAGAGAGGGGCGGCAGAGAGGGGAATAGTAGACCGGCGCAGCTTGTCGGTACGTGCCACGCCTAGAGCGGCTGGCGCTTGCCTGACCACACCTGTAATCTCGCCCTGGAGCGACCAGGGTCCAGCGACCTTTATCCGTCCAGTTACTAACTGTCCGGTGCGGTCCTCATGCTGTGCGGCGTCATCCAGGAAAACGATTTTGTTCCCACGAGTTCGGCCCATCCACCTTCCGCGTTCGTTCCCCTCTATGAGTATCTCCATCTCTTCGGAATTAAGTCCAGTCTTATTCCCGATTTTTTTTATTGCATCAACAACTTTTGGATTACCATGTCCCACATTACTTACCGAGATTCCAGAAATAAAATCTATGTAAGATTTTCCTCTTGCATCAAACATGTAAATTCCTTTAGCAGATTCTATTTCTAAAGACATTGGAAAGTCAGAAGTAAGTGCCAAATTTTCGAAGAATAAACTTCTATTACTCAAATGTTGCATAATGCAAAAGTAAGTGGCTTAATTTAATTATTACGATAAAAATTATTCTTTAAGAACCAATGAATTTAAAACTCTATAAAGCCCAGATTAACATCTTGAAAACCAAATAATCATAAAATCTTACTAAAAAGTTAATAATACTACAAAATATCTTAAAACTTTTCCCACTTTCTCCCACCCTTATAAAAGCAAGTCATTAAAGAGAATTTAAAGAAACCTCAGTC
>JBBRVL010000267.1:0-5891 GCA_038246925.1 Chloroflexia bacterium | reverse complement strand
TCTGGTCGTAGAGCTGGTAGGCGAACGGCAGGGTGATGTTGGTTGTGCCGTCATCGACGTGGTTGCCTGTGTCCAACGTGCCGCTCACTATCGTACCCGCGCTTACGGCGAAGTTGTAGTTGGCCGTGGTGCAGATAGTCGCTGTGGCTGTAGCTGTGGCGGGTGCCACTGTGGAGGTGCTTGTGCCACAGGCAGTCAGCGTGTAAATCTGGGCCGAGGCAGCAGGACGGCCTGCGTTGCACTGGGACTGAGTATACGTGGTGGTGTTCTTTTGCACCCCTATGGCTCCGACAGTGGCGTTAGCCGTGCCGAAGGTGCCATAGATGATCTGGAAGTTGGTCTGCCCTTCCTGGAAGGCCACTTCATAGTTGTTATCACTGTCGGCCAGACACGTGGTGGCTCCGTTGTAGCGGCAGGCACGCCATTCAATGTAGAAGGTGCGGTTGGGAGCAGTGCCTGTGACTGTGGTGTAGATACCCTTGCCTGCCGCGCCTGTGATCTGGTCCACAGCAAAGGGGAAGATAGTGTAGGTGAAGCCGGTGGCTGGCAGACAGCCTGAGTAGAAGAAGTCGTTGGGAGTGCCGAACGAAAGGTAGCCGTTAGAGCCTACCTGGGCTGTGGTGAAAGTCTGGTCGTACAGAGTTACGGGGAAGGGTAGAGGGACGGCAACATTGCAGTCATCACAATGGTTACCTGTATCTATTGTGCCCGGTACTATAGACCCCTGGCCCGATGTGATGTTGTAATTCTGAGCGCACACTGTGGCTGTGGCTGTCGCACCACCTACTGTGGCAGTTGCCGTGCCTCCACCAGTGATCGTGCCGTTCAGGCGGAACACCTGGTCGGGTGCGTTAGGGTCACCGACGCATATCGTGCGGCGGTCCCAGGTCGGACAGACCGCGAAGCCACCGCCGGGATTCTGCCAGGCCGCGCTCTGGTTCGATGTTACGCTGCGGTCAATCCAGCCCCACTGGCCAGCGGGACTTAAGTCCTGCCGAGCCTGCACCGACACCCAGTAGGTGCCTGGTGTCAGCACTACCGCCGGGCTGATGGTGATAACTGCATCACCCAAAGTTCCGGTGTAGGGCTGGGCAAGCCGGGTCGCAACCGTCGCGCCGGGCAAGGTGCCGGAGTTGTTGTAGAAGTAAACGTTGAACGAAGCCGCGGGGCCTGTGCCGTTAAAGTAAACTCCATCAACGTCTACGCCATCTATATTCCAGGTCTGGCCCGCCGGTATGACGAAGTCGTCAGCTGTGAAGCTATCGTATTGATCAAACGCCGCTTCAAAGTCTTGCGAGGTGGTGCCAGTGGTGGTAGCGTTGTTGTACTGGTCGTACAGTACAACTCTGGGAGCCGCCGGTGCCCCAGGGGCCTGGTGTACGTCACCCTTAGCGGAACCACTTACAACCGGCTTCTGCCCCGGCTGAGATTTGCCCTGGATCGGTGGGCTTGCCGCGCTGTTGGTCGGCAACCCAGCGAATGCCGCGCTGGCACTCAACGCAATACCTAGCATCACTGCCAGCATAGCGACGAGCAAATAGCGCCAGCTCTTCCTACTGGTCTCCTTTTGTGCCATGTCCCCCTCCTTGGTCTTGCTTTGTCCTCTGTTACGACGAGATGCCAACCTGCTCCGGGGCGTACCAAACAAGTACGACATCGTGAGAAAGTCGGCTAATAAAGAATTATAGGGCCGTGTGGTAATGTAGGCCGGGAGAGATGTATTGCGCCCATGTCGTGCTGCTTCGCAAAAGGACACAGCAGTAGACGACATTCATTATGTGGAATGGCCCTAAGTGTAGCTATTCTAGCAGAGGTTGGGTGCGGTGTCAAGAGTAAAATGAGCAATTTGGCGGGCACTTTTTCCTGCGGGTTCAATGTTGGTGGCGGCGCTGTTGCAAATTGGCTTTTTGGAAGTAAAGTATCCTCCTATTAGTGCGCTGTAAGAAAGGGCGCGCTTGACGCATATTCGTGTACCTGCCTATAATTCTCCATCATGCTCTCGTCAGATTTCTTTGATCTCTCGTCTCTTGCTCGCAAGGACGCCCATTGACAACCCCGGTACGCCCTCTTCAGGGGCAGATAATCCGCCTTTATGCAGACGTGGCTACCGTGCAAGTGGGCGACTCTCCGGTAGAGTGTGCCATAAGGGGCAAGCTCTTCAAGTCCGACCCACCGGCCGTGGGCGATTATGTCGCACTTGAAGAAAGTGGCGACGGGTACGTCATCTCAGGCCTGCTCCCACGCAAAAGCGAGCTGAAACGGAGGGCAGCAGGCTCGACTGTGAAGAGCCAGGTGCTGATGGCAAACATCGACCAGGTAATGCTCGTCTTCGCTGCGGCCAATCCTCCTATCACCCCCGCCAAGATCGACCGCTTCCTTGTGGTCGCCGAGGCTAATCAGCTACAGGCGCAGATAATTGTCAACAAGATGGACCTGGCGGAAGGGGAGGAAATCAGGTCGTTATTCAGGGTATACGAAAAAGCAGGTTACACTATCCATTACTCAAGCGTTCGTACTGGAGAAGGACTTGACGAGATAAGGCAGGCCCTTGAGGGGAAGGTATCGGTACTGATAGGTCCATCGGGCGTTGGCAAGTCGAGCCTTCTGAATGCGCTTTATCCGGGCCTCGACCTGAAAGTTGGACAGGTGAGCGAAGCCTACGGCAAAGGGCGACACACGACGGTTGGAGGTTACCTTATCAATCTACCCGGCGGCGCTCAGGTGGCCGATACAGCGGGCTTGCGAGAGATTGGGCTTTGGATGGTCCCGCCGGAAGAGTTGCCCTATTGCTTCCCTGAGTTCCAACCTTATATGGAAGAGTGCCGCTTCAACGATTGCGCCCACCTCACCGAACCGGGCTGCGCCGTTCTGGAGGCCATAAACCAGGGCAAGATAGACCCCTCACGCCATGAAAGCTACACCAAACTAAGAGCGGAAGCAGTCGAAACCTTCCCTCGGTGGTGATCCGTCAGGAATTATGAATTATGAGTTTTGAATTATGAATTGTCTGGGTGAGTTAGCGGCGTTCTTGGGTGGATTTCACTATGGAAGTGAGGATGCGGATTAGTTCGTTTATGTGGAGAAGAGGTTCTGTTACGTCTATTTGTGTCAGGTCTGATTGATCCAGGAGGCGTAGCCAGTATTTGGTTTCCCTTGCCTCTTTCGACGCTATTGACATTTTGGCTATAAAATCGTTTCGACTCTGGGCAGCAACTGCTTCTTCTACATTCGCGCCGATGCTCGTTCCAGACTTTAACAACTGCTTAGATATAACGAATTCCTTCTGATCTCGAAGTTCACAGTAAAGACGTATCGTCTCCAGAGCAAACTCAAAACTCTTCTTTCTAACAATACTATCCTCCACCCGTACTCCCTAATTCAAAACTCATAATTCATAATTCATAATTGCGGCAAGCTACTGCTTACCACAGTAGGGGCAGGCGGCCCAACGGAGGCTTATGGGGCGGCCGCAATTGTCGCATTCGTCGCGGAGCTTGGTGCGGCAGTGTGGGCAGAAGACGAAGTCGGAGTTTGAGCGTCGCTTGCACGACGGGCATATCTCGGTGTCCTCTATGTCCTGGAGGAGGTATTCTTCTTCGAGAGCACGCTCATATGCTTCCGAGAGGGTCTCTTTGGGGCGCAGGATGAGATAGAGCAGTACGCCCGCGAAAGGGACCAGCGCCACCAGCACAAGGGATAGCACGATGGTGAAAATATCGCGGGTTCGGGCCGTCACATCACGAAAGGCCCACACAAGAGTAGCAAAATAAAGCGCGAGTATGTACGCTCCCGCACACGCTAGAAAGAACGTAAGAAAGCCTGTAAACTGGTTTAAGAACTGATCCATTTTTCTCCAAATTATGAGTTATGAATTATGAGTTTTGAATTAGAAAGAAGCAGATCAATTCATAATTCAAAACTCATAATTCATAATTTCGTCATAGTGGTTCGTAGTGTTCTACATCAAGCACCCAGACGGACGCGCCGCCTACCTGTACCTCTATTGGGCGGGGCATGTAGAACTCGGTTGGGTCGAAAGCGGAAGGGTACGAGGAGACATACTCGCTGCGGGTCAGGCAGTTCTTCGAGAGGACTTCCATCACTGCTTCAAGGTTCTCGTCGGGGATTGCCATCAGGAAGGTAGAGTTGCGCTCGCGCAGGAAGCCGCCGGTGCTGTCTATAGTCGTGAACGGGATTCCGCCCGACCTGAGAGCATTGCTCAGCCGGACCGTATCCTGGCCCTGTACGACCGCCACGACTGCTTTCATTTTTCTCCGCGATTGCCGCTAATTTACGTCGCCCAGGTAAACGGGCATACCGGGCCGATAGTGAGCTATCAGTGGCCGTAATGCTAAAGGATAAAGCCGGTATCTGTCAAGCCGGTCGAGCGCGAGCCACTCTACGGAAATCTGCCCGATGTCGGGCACCGAGCCATTCCCGGTCTGCGTAGGGTCGGTCAGGGTACAGGCAAACATGAACTCTACCTGGTGGATGACCGAGTTTGCGCCTCGCTGAGCGAATTCATGGTTCTTGCCAATGTAGTCGCGCACGAACCAGAGGTCGCCCACCACGATCTCCGCGCCAGCCTCTTCCAAACATTCACGCCTGACCGCTTCCGGTAGGGTCTCTCCAGGCTCCTGGCCCCCACCCGGCAATTCGTACCAGTAGCCCTCCTCATCCTGGAACTTGAGCGCGAGGAGCTTGCCATCATGCAGGATGATAGCCTTTGCGCTGGTCCTGACCGGGCGCATCCGCTAGTCTTGCCTGAAGATGCGCACGCGGCGGAACGGTTCTTTGCCCCGGCTCACCGACCCCAGGTTATATCGCTCAGCCATCTGGTGCTGAATCTTACGCACGTGGGCTAGCTGGGGCGCGAGGTCTATCGTCTTGGCGGTCTCCAGTACGGTGGTAATGGCGTCCTCGGCCTCCTCCATTGCAACAGTTACCGGATCGTCCGGTATCTCGACGTTGAAGACGTTGCTCAGGGCCGACTCGATTTGCACCAGCGTGTTGCTCTTGAGGACGAAGACCGGCACTCCGCTCTGCTCCGCGCTCCTGAGTGCCTGTGGGCTTTTGCGGTAGTAGTTCTTGAGGGTCATCACGATGTCGGCGTCGTTCATGTCTTTGACGATGGAGACAGGCACGCGAAGTTCTTTCACAGCCTGCTCAAGACGGTTGCGGCTTACGCCGAAGGGATAGACCTGGAGCGGCTTGTTATCTGATGCGTGCGCGGCGATGCTCATGGCTGACGGGCCGCGTCGCGATTGCTCTCGCTGCCTCTCTTCTCGTTGCGCGTCTACCGGCTCTCGTTCCTCATAGAGCGCGACCTGCTGAGTCCAGTCTTCGGTCGTGATGGTTGGCTCAGTATTAGGGCCGCGCTCGCGTGCGAAAGGGCTTTGCGTTCCACCGTTACCAACATTACCGGCATTACCGGGGCGGCTTCTACTGCCTCGGTCGTTACGCATTGCCGGTGCGACCGAAGGGCTGGGTGGCATCTGTCGCCGGGGCGCATCGGGCAGACCTCCCATTGACCGGTCATCGAACCCGCGATGACCACCTGACCGCCTCGACATTGGGCCTCCACCGTCACCTCTGCCGCGAGCAGGAAAGCTAGGCTGTGCGATCTCGGTGTGGATGGTACCGTCTGCCAGGCGTGTTCTGATCTCGGCGGGTATCATCTCACCTCGGAGGAGCGAGTCCACTACTTCGGCCACGTCGCGGTGTACGGCCACACGCTCACGGTCAAGGATCTCAACGATGATATCAAAGGTGGGAGGCGCCTTGCGCTCCAGCACAGACTTTTGCGTGCCGCGCCTGCGGGCCTCTTCGTCGCTCAGCGTAACGGTCTGGATGCCGCCTACCAGGTCTGATAGGGTCGGGTTGAGCATCAG
>JBBRVL010000266.1:0-5929 GCA_038246925.1 Chloroflexia bacterium | reverse complement strand
CCGGCGGATAAATCCACGGGCTACATAAGAGCAAAGTCCACCTACGTGGACTACCCTTCCCTCACCGAGTCCGCGCAGGCGGACTTTGCTCGTGAACAGACCGCGAATTGATTCGCTGGGCGTTACCTGACATATTTTCGTTAGTACGGTACTGAACGAAGTGAAGAATCCGTATCCTTAGCACTGACTCCCCCGTAGTGATTCTTCACTTCGTTCAGAATGACAATGTATAGTGGGTTCGCGCCCTTGAAGTCTAGTCTGACTTTCATCAGCCCTGCCGTCAGGGACCGTGGATTAGGGATCAGGGACGACAACGACACAAGGACCACTCATATTAATCTCTGCGTCATGAGCGTAGCGAACTCGCCTCTGCGGTGAACTTATCTCCTGCCCTCCGCCTTCCGCCTATTAATTCTCGATCTCTAATACATTATTCGTATTGACGTGCCTATATGGGGCTGGTATAGTGGCCTCTGGCGCGGCAGTAAGAATGTGTGGAGAACTATGGATGATCTGGGTAACGACCCGCCTGGCGATGCTGGTGACAATAAAGAGGAGCCTGTTCGTCGCATCAGCGAGCCTGAAATAATCGGGCAGGCGTCGCCTTTTATACAGGATGATCTGCCGGAGCAGTATGTTCCGGTTGAATACGACGAAGGGCAGCTAAGCGAGCCGTCTCCCGAAGCGGAGGAGGTCGAGCGCCAACTTGCTCATTACGCCTTTGTGCGGGAAGAGCGCGAGCGCGAAGTACGTCTCCTGTTCCGGGATGTCCCCGCCGATGATGTGGCTGCCGCCTTTCGTGCCGCGGGGGCGAGCCTCATTACCCTCGCCGGTGAAAGGGCCACCCCGGCATCTGCACCCGAAGTATCGGGCAAAGAACAGGCCGAACGCCCGCCGCGACGTAGGCGGAAACGCGCCGGTTCACAGCCTTTGGGTGCGCTTTCTCTGAGATACTTCTACGCTCTCGGCGAGACCGTTTATACCATCACGATCACCGCGCCTTCTGAGGTCGTAGCTTCCGTGGCTCCTATCTTCCCAGTGGCTGCTCTGTCTGAGCGCGAGCTGCATGATCGTATGGCCGTTGTATTCCAGCGGCCCGAGACAGACCTCCCTGAGACAAATTGAAGTGATTGATCAATATTTATCACCTCCACCTCAATCTTCGGTCACGGTCGATCTGGGGCCATATGATGCCTCTTTACCGGGACCTCTTCGCTTGAGGCTTGGCCTGCGCCCTTCCGCAGTGGGGGGACCTCTTGGCTGGGGTGCAGAGATAGCCTCGGCCGACTTTGATACCGGGTACAACTACATCGGCCTTGAAGAGCGTGTCGCCTCTTCCCCTATTGAGTGGGGTAGCGCGACCGCTCTGGTAGAGCAGTTGTGTGGGCGTTGCTCGCAGGCCAACACGCTGGCTTTTGTGCAAGCGGTCGAAGCTATGGCAGGTATCCTGGTGCCAACGCGCGCTGCTTACCTGCGTCTGGTGCTTGTGGAGATGGAACGTATTACGTCACATTTGCTGAACACCGCTGAGACGCTAAGGGTTTTGAGGATGCCCGAAGAGGAAAGCTCCCTGCGTGACATCCGCGAGCGGGTCTTTCACGCACTGGCCGAGTGGACCGGCTCGCGAATTCAGCCTGGCCTGATCGCATTCGGAGGTCTTTCGCGCCACGTAGACGAGCCGACAAGTAAAGAGCTTGCCCTTGCGGCACGCCCCCTGGAGCGCGCTCTCAGAGGTCACGTAGCCTCTATTATCAACAATGGAGAGCTTGCCGCCCGCCTGGCTGGGCTGGGAGTTATTAAGCCGGAGCAGGCCATGCTTGCGGGTCTGCGCGGCCCGAACGCTCGTGCCTCCGGCCTGACGCACGATATACGGGCCGCTGTTCCGACAGGCGCTTATGAAGAAGAAGGTGTTACCATAGTTGCCCAGCGTGGGGGCAATGTTTTCGCCCGGCTGGTCGTGCGCTTACTCGAAAGCCTTGAAAGCTTCAGGATCGTAGAACAGGCCCTGGATGACCTGCCTGGCGGGCCGGTGAAGGGGCGGGTTAGTCTTGATGTGAAGTCAGGCAGCGGCATAGGCAGGGTCGAAGGGCCGCGGGGTGAAGTCTTTTGCTGGATAAGCGGAGGGCCGGAAGGTCTCACGGGTCTGCACTTGAGCACAGGCTCGTTCCCCAGTCTTGGTTTTCTCCCATCGCTCCTCCGAGGCAGGCAGTTTGACGATTTGGCCCTCCTCATCCTTTCGCTCGACATCTGCATGGGCTGCCTGGAAAGATGACCCCTTCGGGGATTATGAATTATGAGTTTTGAATTATGAATTCAATAATTTCCGTCTAACTCATAATTCAAAATTCATAATTCAAAATTCATAATGATTGCTGCTCTACTTATATTAATATTATCCGCGATGCTCTGTCTGCTGCTGGGGACTTCGGCGCGGACCGCTCGGCTTGCGCAACTGGCGGCGGTGGTGGGAACTGTGATGGCGCTGGTGTTATCTGTCACACTTCAGGGGCTGGATGGTACCGCGGGCAAAGTTGAATGGCCTGCTATATTGTCGTGGCTGGGTGCCTCACCGTTCAGTAGCGACCCGCTGTCTGCGGGGCTGGGCGCGTGGTGTTTGCTGCTGGGTACGTTCTGTCTTCTCAAAATCGGCAGCGGCGGGAATGCGCCGCTCCAGCTTACAGGTGCTATGCTCACTATCGCTACGCTGTATGGCCTGGTGCATACGGTAAATCTGTTGGCATTCGGCGTGATGGTCTTCTTATTAGCACTCCTGGCCTGGGTTTTCTTCCTGGTATCAGGGGAGCAAGACGCCCGCACAGACCGCTCTACTTTGTCGCTCGGTCTCGGCTCTCTCTTTCTTATAGGTTCGGCTCTGTTGATCGGGCGCACAACCGGCGGTGAATACGATTTGAGCAATATCTCCCTCTCTACCCTCACAGTCTGGCCTCTTGTGCTGTTGGCCGCGTTCATGATCTCCTGGCTCGGCATGATACCTCTTACGGGGTGGAGCGCCCTTGTGCCTTCCGGCGGATATGGAACAATGCTGCACTCTATACTCCTGGGCGCGCCGGTGTTCACCCTTGTGTTGAGGCTACAATCGCTAGTCACGGAGCAGGCCGTTGGCGCGGTCCCAGCAAACTGGGCGGCCTTTATGCAAGCACTCGCGTGGCTAGGAGGTATTACGGGTGTGGTATCAGCGGCGGCAATGGTTGTGTGGGCAGGTAAGAGCCGGTGGCCGGCGTTGCAGGCGACATTCTGGCTCGGCCTGACCCTCTGGGCGCTTAGCCTCGACACGCCGCTTACTCGCTATGCCGCTCTGGTTATGCTGCTTGCATACGGAGCGGGTCGAGTCGCCATCGAGCTGCTCCCGTTGGGCGATACAAGCCGTGCTGCTACGTTCCTGCGGATTTTCGCTAGCGCGTCGCTCGCGGGAGTGCCTCTTACGCCCGGCTTCGTAGGGGTTTGGCTCCTGGGCCACGCCCTTGCGCAAGAAGCACGCCCTTCACTGGCGATAGTTGTCGTCGGTGCGGCGGTATTAGCGGCCTGCGGCACGGCGCTCCATGCAGGCAATAGAGGCGAACGCTTCATTGGAGAAGACCTGACAGGGCGTTACGTCCGTTGGGCCGGTATGCTATGTGGTTCCTTACTGGTGCTGGTGACAGTGCTCATCCCCCTGTGGTCACCATACCTTGAGGCAGCGATAGCCGTAGCCGGAGGCACTTCCGGCCTCAACAATAACTGGGTAGGGTTAGCAGTTGATCGTAGGGTATTGCCTTTAGCTCTATTGGAGGGCGGGGTTATTCTCCTAACCGGGCTTGGTTGGCTGCTTGTGAGTGCTGCGCGCTCAGCAACTGGAGTCTCTGGTGTGCTTCTCCCAACGGCATTGGAGCGCCTGGACAAGAAGGGCACGGATGGTGGGCAGGGCAGCCCGGATATGAGCCCGCTGCTTGAGAATTCGCCCGCGCCGGTCTGGTGGTTGTCGATGTCCTGGCTTGATAGGGGCGTATGGGGTTTCGGCTCGGTCCTCGGTAGGCTGACCTCGCGCTTTGGCGGCTTGCTGGGTCGCCTTGAAGGGCGCTTTTATTTGCCGCTCGTGCTGATCCTCACGCTGGCAGCGTTGCTGGCCGTCACACGGTAACTTCCTTTGGGGGAATTATGAGTTTTGAAGTATGAATCATGAATTAAGAGGACAACGGTCAATTCATAATTCGCAAGCCGTATTATGCAGATAACTTTGCCGTTGGTCCTCATAGCTCTTGGAAGTGTTGCGCTCGTGGCATTACGAGATGGGCGCCTGCTTGTCGCTGCCCTCCTTGTTCAGTGGGGAGGACTCGCTTTGCTCTTGCTGGACTTGATGCCTGATACGCGTATCGCCTGGCTTGAGCTAACCGTAGCCCTGGTGTGTAGTGCCCTACTGAGTTGGACAATATGGGCTTTACATAATGCGAACCTTGAATCTATGCTCGGCCTCGATGAGTCTCATCGTGCAAACTGGCTTTACAGGCAGGAGAGACGGAGTCGGTACGCACGGCAGGAGGGCCTGGCCGATCAGGTATTGCTCTGGGTTACCGCGCTCGCGGGCGGGGTAGCAGGGTTTGGCCTCGCGCGGTTGTACTCACTGGGAGGAAGCGACGATGCCATGCTCGCCTTCTACTGGATACTTTTGTCAGCGGCTCTCTCCCTGGTGGTACATGGCGCTCGTGACCTTGTGAAGCTGGGCATCGGTCTGGTTGTGCTGCTCAACGCCATGGCCCTCTTGATCGAGACAATGGCCCTCGGCTCGCTGAGTGATGCGGCGCTCGGTTTACTCAGTGCTTGTCGGCTAGCCCTGGTACTCCTTATCTCGTATATGCTTGTTGTGTTCAAAGTAACATTTCTAGACGCTGATCTCGATGATATCTTCGATGCGCGGGCAGGTATAATCGCCGATGAGATGGCTATCGTCGCGGTTCGCGCAGGTGAGGGTGACTATATCTACTCTGATGCTGACCAGATGGAAACCGCAGAAGCGGAGGAGGAAGCGGGCGAAGAAAGTTCTGTGGAGATAGGGAGCAGGCAAGAAGAAATGGAAGAAGGCCATGAGGCGCCGGCCGGTGGGTAATACATGGATCGCCTGGCTGCTGGCCCTGCCTGTTGGTGGGGCTGCAATTGCATCTCTAATTCTCCAACTGGGAGGGCGTGGCGGTCCCACTCCATCCCGCCTCCGGCTTGAGACTATCGCTCTTACTTGCGGAGCAGTTGGGATTCTTCTTGCCATGCTGGTCTCCCTGGCAGCCGAGGGTAGAGCGCTCTTTCTGGGTGTTGGCTTCGACTTCTCCCCTCCGACCCGGACCATGCTTTTTGTGGTTAACATAGCTCTCCTCTGCTCGCTATTCGTCAGTTGGAGCAGTTCGGCACGCCCTGACAGACGATTGAGCGTCTGGACAACTCCGGTCACATCAAGTTTGTTAGCGGGCGCGCTCCTTGCGCAGGACGGCATAATATCTGTCCTCTGTTTGTTAGGTGCGGCTCTTGTAGTTGCGGCTAGCGCCTTTGTGACTGGGGACCCGCCAGGCTCGATCCAGGAAGCTGCCGGAAATGGAGCTCCAACCGCAGGTGGAGACCAGGCACAAGTTATGGCAGGCAAGCGCATAACGGGTGGGCTGAAACACCTCTCGCTTGCAGTGATCGGGACCGGCCTGCTCGTGGTGGGCGTGCTGCTCCTGTCACGCTACAACCTCAACCTGGAGAACAGGGCGCTTTTGCAGCTTGGTGTCGGGCTGCTCTCTATCGGCCTGCTGGTGCGCGCAGGCGCTATGCCTTTCGCGATCGCTACAGCCGACCTGGTCGACGCCGCGCCCGGCCCTGCAACCAACCTGTTTGGTGCAGTGACCCCCGCCGTACTGCTGGTAGGTCTCCTCTTGCTCCTCCCCATCGACCGCACCCTCCT
>JBBRVL010000265.1:0-5937 GCA_038246925.1 Chloroflexia bacterium | reverse complement strand
TAGCCATTGCCGCTACCTTGCTCTTGGTTGACGTGTGGGCGCATATTATGGTATAGTGAGCAGGTTATTTTTCTGTCTACCGTATAGAAAGGAAGTCCCAATCCAGGGGGGCGCTTCGGATTGATACCTGCAAAGAACCGCGAACGTAAATGCAGCACGTGCAAGCACTACCAGCCATCGCCGCTATGGCGAAAAGGGTGGTGCCGTAACCCGCTGCTCTATGACCGCAACACCAATCACCTTGTCGAGGCGGAAAGCCTAGCCTGCAACCGAACATTCATCGATTATTGGGAACCTAATGATGGCCCCGCCGCAGATGGTCCTCAAAAGCGCGGGACCAAGCCGCGGATTGCACCTTCGATCCCTATGGATACGAGAGATGCTCAAGGGCGTTCCGGCGTAGTTACGGGTAATACCCCCGCTGTTGGAATGCCTGCTGTCAACCCTCGCCAACTCTATAAGCCGGTCTCTGGCCGGGGGCGTCCGCCGTTGTCTATTGTGACCCCGGAGTTCGAGGATGAAGACGACCTTCTGAACGCGTCGAAAGAGACCCGGCAGATCGAGCAGGTAGGCGACGGACAGCCGACAGCACGCCAGCGTATTCAAAAGGCCCGCGCCCAGCGTCGCTTTACGCTGCTGGGCATGAGCGGCCCGAGCCTATGGGTTCCGATGGGGATCGTTGTGGCGCTCTTCCTACTTGGTGGGTTTGCGGTCATTGCGAATAACCAGCGTCAAGGGGCAGTGGTTACGCCGACCGCTACAACCACAGTGCCACCTCCATCGCCAACCGGCTTTGGAGAGCCGACGGCCACGATACCCATCGCAGCAACCACTGCGGTTGTTCCGTCTGATGCGATAGCGGTTGATGGTTGGGTCCAGGTCTCCGGCGCCGGAAATGGATTGACCGTTCGCGCTGAACCGTCAACCTCCGGACGCAGAATCACGGCGTTGGCTGAAGGGACGAAAGCCCGTGTGGTTGACGGCCCAGAGACAGCAAACGACCTTACCTGGTGGAAAATTACCGGTTTCAGCAAGACCGACCCCGAGCTGGAGGGCTGGAGCGCCGAGACTTACCTCAAGCCTACCACCGCTCCGTAAGCAGGCCCAAGCTGCACGTGAAATGGGAAGAAGGGATGCGCTTTTATCGACGTATCCCTTCTTTCTTTATCTGCTTATCCTGCCATGACGCTAACCGCGTCTGAACTGCCTGGTAAACAGGATGAAGCTGAGCGCCGCGAATAGTATGCCCAGCCCCAGCAGGCCAAGCAGGTATATATCAGCCGGCCATACCCCGCGCAACATGGTGGCTTGAAGACCAAACACACCGTATGTTACGGGAAGAGCGAAAGATAGAGCGCGTACCGGCTCCCACAGTGTTTCCAGGCTGAGGAAGAAGCCTCCAAAGAATACAGACATTAGCAGTACCAGCATTGCAAGCTGCACGGCCTGGCTCTCCGACTTGGAAACCGCCGAGATCAAGAAGCCCAATCCTATGGACGCGAAGATAACCAGTGTGATAGTGAGCACGAGGGGCACCCAATCACCGAGGATGGGCACTCCCAGGCTGAGCGGTACGCCTCCAATCTCAATGTTATTGCTCATTAACCCTAATAGGACCGCTGCTATCAGCCCCAGGAGCAAAGTGAAGCTGACATATTTGCCGAGCATTATCTCGGACGGGCTGACAGGCGAGACACGAAATAGCTCGACAGTGCCTAGCAGGCGCTCACGCACCATTGAGAGGGCGGCCAACGTGATCGCTATGTGCTGTAAAAGAAGAATGAGCACGCCCGGCGCGTAGAATGCTGTCACGTTTGCAGGCACCGGGGCGCGATTTTGTACATCCGAATAGAAAGGCGCGGCCAACACAAGCGGATTTATGCTCTGAAACTGCTGGGTCAACTTGTCGAGCTGGTCGAGGTCGGTTCTGATGCTCGCCAGTCTTTCCCTGGTTCGCCCTGGATCAGGGTTCTTTTCATTTAGCTCATCGCTAAGCTCCTTGATGTTCCCTCCCAGTCGAGCGGACACGCTTTGTCCCTCGGCAAGGTTGACCAGTTCAGGGTTCTGTGGTTCGGCGGGCGAAATCAGAGTGTCATCAGAGGCCATCAGACCGCCCATGAGCATGACAGCAAGCTGCACGTTCGATGAAGACCCTTGCATTGATCGCACCTGCTGGTTGGCCTCTGTAACCTCGCCGCGCTGAAGATGCTCCTCGATTGCAGTCAACGATTTTCGCATCCGCGCCAGCGCCGACCGTAGATCGCCTGCATTTTCCTGCCCTTGTGCGGCAGCCGCTGCCACGGTTCGCTTATTCAGCTCATTAATGTATATGTAGGTCAGGTATGTGACCCAGTTGTTCCGCATCGGGTCGACTTCGTTGAAGAGGATCGGCACCTTGACCTGCGATCCGGCTGAGATCTGTTTGGCAACATCGCTCGGAACTATCACTACAAGATCGACTTCCTGCCTGTTTAGCCGCCCAAGGGCGTCTGCCTCGTCCGTCGTAAGTCCCTTTATCACAAGCTGGTCTCCGACCATCGCCTGGTAGTCGGCTGCCTCTCGTGAATAATTCCCTGTCTTCGGCACGACTATCACGGCGGAGAGGGTGCTGGATTCTCCCTGGTAGCCAATACCGAAGAGGAGCAGGATGAAAAACGGTCCGAGGATCAGGGAGAGAATAAGGCGTGGTTGCCGCCTTACCTCGTTGATTTCCTTGCCGACGAACGCCGCGGCACGTATAAACCTCTTAGCTAGACGGCCCATCGTCGTCATCCTCTCCTGTCTCGCCACGCTGGGCCGCATCTCGCTTCATTAGCTCGATGAATACTTCGTCGAAGCTCGGGCGGTATTCCTCGATCCGGTTTACAGTGCAGTTGTTCGCGCTCAGGGCATCTAGCAACACCGGTATCGCCTGGGCTGCTTCTTCCACATAGATCCGCGCTTCGGTGCGCGATACCGGCCTTACCTCACGAACACCGTCCAGGCTCATGAGATTTAGCAGGGCCGCAGCCGTTAGGTCGTTCGAGGTAAAATCGACCACGTCGCCTCCGAGCGCCTGGCGTCTCAGTTCGAGAGGAGTGTCGAGGGCGACGATACGCCCCTTGCGAATCACGCCCACGCGGTCGCAATATTCGCTTTCGCCGACGTATTGCGTGGTGACGAAAATCGTGCGGCCCTCATCGCGCAGGCGGCGGAACTCGTCCCAGAACTTACCACGAAGCACCGGGTCGATGCCCGCTGTCGGTTCGTCGGCGAAGAGCAAAGGAGGGTTGTGCAGAAGCGATGCGGCAAGCTCTATTCGTCGCTGCATCCCGCCCGATACGTTTGCCGCCACTCGATCTCGGGCTTCCCAAAGTTCTACAAATTTCAGCAGCTCATTTACCCTTCCCCGCCTGGTGAACGGGTTCATCCCGTAGAGCCCGGCAACAAAAGTGAGATTCTCACGTACGGTCAGGTTCGGGTAGAGCACGAACAGTTGCGGCATATAGCCAAAGCGCTCCTGTACCCGCCGTGAGGGGTGAGTAGGCACGGCTCCCATTACCCGTACTTCCCCTTCGGTAGGCTCGTAAACGCCGGTCAACAGGCGAATAGTAGATGTCTTCCCCGAGCCGCTAGGCCCGATGAAACCGAAGATTTCTCCCTGCTTTACTTCAAAGCTGAGATTTTCGACTATCGTCTTTTCACCGAACCGCTTGGTGGCATTCTTGACCACGATCATGGGCGGTAGATCGCCATGAGCGTTATCGGGGCCGCTGGTGGGCGTGAAAGCCACTGCAACAGTAGTGTTTGTGCTTCCGAGGTTGGCGGCGGGAGGAGGAACGTTGGCTGTCATGCTAATTCAATTCCGGCTCTTCGTGCTCTGTTACCGTCTCCTGGGTATACGTCGGAAGGTCTGCCAACGTACAGTTGAGCAAGACATGCTCCGTAGTGATGTCCTGAACAAGTTGCATCGGAACGACTCGGTCATATTCTTCAATATCGTCGGGCCGTGCGATGAAGGCTACTGCCTGCCCGTTATCATCGAGAATTACCTCGTCGACGATGCCCCAGCGTCCATCCTGGCACAATACTTCCGTACCCTGGCCGAGGCTGACCGACCCTTGAGGCAGATTACCGACCTCCACCACCGGGATGATTGGCTGGTAAGCGATGCCGGGGAAAACATCGCCACCCGGTATAGCGTCTTCGCTGAACTCCCAGCCGTCAACGATCAGCGGTAGCGTTTCTTCTTCGTAGCCTTCAAGCCCGTCAACCTCCTCGGGCGCGCAGTTGATTGTCAGGACACCGCCTGGGCCGTCGGCGAGGAGATGCACAGGCACGATGCAACTCCGCGAGATCAGGCCTTCGGTCTCCATCACAACCGCGCTCACCTCGTTGTTCTCTCCCAGTATCACCTTTTTGAGCAGACCCGCGCGGTCGCCTTCGGGGTATCGAATTTCAGTTTCGAGATCTAGTCGCATTTCTTGGCTCCTATCTGAGGCCGAGGCAGAGCGCGGCAGCCGCCACTGTACCCTCAACCATCAATTCAATCGAGATTCTTTCGTTCACTGTATGGATTACTTCTTCATAGCCTGGGCCGAAGCCGACGACCGGGATGCCCCTGCCCGCGAAGTGACCGGCATCAGTCGCAAAGCGCCACATCTGCACAGGCACTTCTCGCTTTAGCGCGGCGCCGAGCACAGCCCTGGTGCCTCTGGCCAGGTCGCTTTGCTGCGAAAGTCCCCACGGGTGGTGCACTTCGATGGTACGGGTGACGCCGGTGTAGCTGGTGAGCGTCAGCGGTGGAATCACAGCACTCGCTGTAGCGCCACCTGTCAGCGCATCAGCGAGCAAAGCTTTCACTTTCGGTAGGACAATCTTATCTGTGTCGCTGGGTGTATTGCGGACATCAAGCACGACCTTACACTCACCAGGCAAGACGTTAGCGCTCGTCTGGTCAGTCGAGATGAGGGTGGGGGCGATTGTGGTGGGGCCGAGGTCGGGGTGGTCCGGGTCGATCTCGAAGCTCAGATTCTCAAGGGCAAGGAGGAATCTGGACATCGAATAGAGCGGATTTATACCCGTCTCCGGTACGCTGGCATGTACTGACTTTCCGGTTATCGTTACGACAATCTCCAGCCTGCCTCTATGGCCGAGCGCGATGTTGTTCGCCGACGGCTCTCCGATGAGCACGTAGTCCACCGGGAGCGTTTCGGCAAGGACGAAGCTGCCGAGGCCGCCGACCTCCTCCTGCACAACGCCCACGACGTAGATGTCATTTGGCAAGGGCAGTCCCGCTCGCTTGAGTAGAGCCGCGCCATAGACGTGGGTGGCCAGAGACCCTTTGAGATCGCTTGACCCTCGGCCCCAGATGTGCCCATCTTTGATTACCCCATCATACGGAGGGTGCGGCCAGCGCGTGAGGTCGCCGACATCTACCTGGTCGATATGCGTGTTGAGCATGATGGCGCGCTTATGACGGCCGTCCTCTGTGCCGCTAGCTCCGATGAAGCCAATCACGCTGCCGATCTCATCTATCCAAACCTTGTCGTAGCCAAGCGCTTCCATCTCGGCAACCACGATGCTCGCAACTTCGCCTTCCTCGGCGGATAGGCTCTTCGTTCGGATCAGCCTCTGCGTGAAGGCTACCATATCGCCCTCCGCTGCCCGCGCTTCCTGCCATAACGACTCAATCGCCCCTGGCGAAAGGTCTGCTTCAGACTTTACGTCTGTCATCCAGCTTCCTCCTGTCAAGATATAAGCTCCTCAGCATCTAAGCGTGAACCGTGCCACGCGTTGGTGGGTCATCTAGCGGACACGAAAGCAAGAAAAGAGACTCGGAATCATTATATCTTTGGTCATTGGTGGGGTGTGGCTAAATCCGAAGATGTTGGGGCGGACCCGTGTGTCCGCCCTTGCCTGGGATGCGTCCATACCGGGCGGACACACGGGTCCGCC
>JBBRVL010000264.1:0-5954 GCA_038246925.1 Chloroflexia bacterium | reverse complement strand
CACAACTTGTTTGCACAACTGAAGCTTGAACTCGCGTGAATGATATCTTCCTGGCATCGCTTTCCTTCTCCTCTGTTGGCTGCTAGTATACAGCCACTTAGGGAGAATGTGACTTGCCTCTTTGTCTGGTCATAAGGGTGCAGTCCACTTCTAGTACCTGATTAAGCATTACTCTAGAACTAGGATATACTTCCTCTTGAGCCACAGACTACAACCTGCCATCGTGCCAATTCGTAATTCTCTATAGACTTAGAACGCCCCCAAAATAGCGCGTCGTGCGTTATAATAAGTAACGATGAAGGCAGAAGCGTCGCGGGGCAGCAGTCCGGCAGAGGGCGAAGTCACCACGACCGGCGATCCAACTCTGGAAATGCCTGTCAGCCCTGATGGGAGCAGTAACGGCTCCCCAGCATTAGAGGTTGAAGGCTCTCGGAGGGAAATGGACGCCGGTACCTCCGGGCATGCCCAGCCCGCGCTGCTATCAGGTCCCCTCAGCGCCGGCGACCTTACAACCGGCCCTCTGTTGCGGAGGACCAGGCGCTCATGGCTGCCGGTGATCCCCGGCCTGAGCCTGGACGACCGCCTTGGAAGGCTCGCGCTATCTATCGTACTCTCCCTACTCCTATGGTTTTATGTGCTAAACCTTGAGAACCCCGAACAGACTACCAACTTCAAGGGGCTTGCAGTTGAGCTGCGAGGCACCGGCCCCGACCTGAAAGTAATCAACCCTATTCCGACCGTAGACAGTGTCGTACAGGCCCCACAGAACGTCATGGGCACGCTCAACCAGGCTGACATTCGTCCATATATCGATCTGAGCGGTTTGACCGAGGGTGTGCACGAGATACCAGTGCGCGTAGAGATCAATGGCGGTCGAGCCGGCGTAATGCAAGTAACGCTCTCACCCAGGGTAGTTCAGGTTCAGATTGAGGCCCAGACCAGCACGCAGCAAGTTGTAACGGTGAAGACCATCGGCACACCAGCCTTTGGTTATGCCCTTGACCCTGCGGAGGTAAAACCGGGTCAGGTACGTGTTATCGGCTCCAGGGGTGCGGTCGCTCGTGTCGCTGAGGTGGTGGTCCCCGTTGATGTAGATGAGAAAGCAGGCACACAACGCGGCCTACGAACGCCGGTGGCTCTCGATAACGATGGCAAAGAAATAACAGGTCTATCATTCGAGCCGGAAGAAGTCGAAGTGACGGTGCCGATAAATCTTCTATTCACATATAAAGTAGTGAGGGTTATACCCCAGGTGATTGGGCAACCCGCCCCCGGTTACAGGATACTCGCCATCACGTTCAACCCCACCCTCGTAACAGCATGCTGCCGCCCGGATGTCCTCGAAACACTCGATTCGCTCGACACAACCCCTGTGACAATAACCGGCTCGACAACTACCATGACCGCTACCACGGAACTTATCTTACCTGAAGGGGTTGAGTTATATCCCGGCCAAAAGAAGAACGTGGATGTAACGGTCACATTCGAGCGGCAGGTGACTACGCTGCAAGTATCAGTAGCGCCATCGGTCGAAGGACTTTCAAATGGCTTTAGCGCCGTTGTGTCACCGAGCGGGCTGGACCTTGTGCTGTCGGGCACATTCAGTCAGCTACAAGGCCTTAAGCCTGCTGATGTGAGGGTGTTCGTTTCGGTACAAGGGCGAGGGCCGGGCACATACGAGTTGCAGCCGCAGATAGTCCTGCCTGAAGGGATGAGCCTTGAGCGGGCGACACCCGACAAGATTGCGGTCACAATAACAGCGCCAACCCCCGTGCCTCCCACGCCGACTGTACCGCCTACGTCACAGCCGACGGCTCAACCGACGCCACAGGCGACTGCTCTTCCCCCAACTCAGACTGTGCAGGTGGTTGTCGCTACCCCCACGCTCCGGCCCAGCCCCAGCCCTGCACCGCCGACCGCCGCACCCTCGCCTACCCAGACGACACTTGTAAGTCAACCTTCTCCTACATCCGCTGTAACACCTACTAGCTTGCAACCTGATACGCTGCCCACGCCCGGCACTCCCTGACTCCTCTTAGAATCTAATAGTTAGTATGGTGTGGAGCCAAAGCCACGCTTCTTTTTCGTGTTATAATTTTGAGTACCTATAGTTTGGACCTCGTAATAGTTCTGGAGTCGACACCAGAAACGCTAATTGGAGAAAAGTAAATGTGCGGAATTGTGGGATATGTAGGCCCCCGTGAGGCCTCAGACATTATCTTTGAGGGCCTTGCCAACCTGGAGTACCGGGGCTACGACTCGGCTGGCATAGCCATACAAAACAATGGCAAAATCGAAAGGCGTAGGGCCGCCGGTAAGCTGAGCAACCTGCGCGTCGTGCTGCGCGATAACCCCTTGGAGGGCCATCGTGGGATCGGCCACACGCGGTGGGCAACACACGGTAAGGTCAACGAAACTAACGCCCACCCTCACCGCGATTGCACGGGAGACATCGTAGTTATTCACAACGGCATTGTAGAGAACTATATCGCTCTGCAAGATATGCTGAAGGCCGAGGGACACAAATTCGTATCCGAGACCGACACCGAGGTGCTGCCCCACCTGATCGAGCACTACCTCAAGTATGGGGCAGCCAATCTGGAAGAAGCAGTGAGCCTCGTACTGAAAAAGATAGAAGGCTCTCATGCAATCGTGGCGATGAGGGCGCAGGAGCCGCAGGTGCTGGTGGCTGCGCGATTGGGAAATGCTGGCGGGGTCGTGATTGGCTATGGTGAGAACGAGATGTTTGTCGCCTCCGACCAGCCAGCCATATTGCAGCACACACGCCAGATGGTCTTCCTTGAGCCAGGGGAGATGGCAGTCGTCAGCCAAGACGGGGCGTCCTACTTTGGCCCGGACGGCAGCCAACTGAACAAAGCTCCCCAGACGATTGCCTGGGACCCCATCAGCGCAGCCAAGGGCGGCTACAAGCACTTCATGCAGAAGGAGATATACGAGCAGCCGCGCTCCCTCACCGACACGCTCAGAGGCCGTGTCAACGTTGGCGCGGGCAAAGTAGACCTGGCGGGCATCAACTTAAGTGAAGACGAGATGCGTAAGCTCAAGAAGATTACGATTCTCGCTTGTGGCACGGCCTGGCACGCCGGTTTAGCAGGCAAGTATATATTCGAGGAGCTTGCCCGCATTCCGGTAAGCGTAGAATATGGCTCGGAGTACCGCTACCAGAATCCGGTGGTAGAACCTGACACGCTTGCGTTAGCGATTACCCAGTCAGGTGAGACGGTGGATACATTAGAAGCGATGGCCGAGGCGAAGAAACAAGGGGCGCGTCTGGCGGCTATAGTGAACGTGATAGGTAGCCAGGCAGACCGCATCGCCGAGAGCAAGATTCATGTGCAGGCAGGCCCGGAGATAGCGGTCGCCAGCACCAAAGTATTCACAGGCATGGTGACAGACCAGGTCTTATTCGCCCTTATGCTGGGGCGAGCCAGGGGTACTATAAGCGAAGAGCGGTCAAGGGAGATAATAGACGGCCTGCTGCGTCTGCCCAACCAGGCGGGCCAGATACTCGCTAACGACGCATTCTATGAGCAGCTTGCGGGCAAATACTACAAGGCGACCGATATGCTCTACCTGGGTCGGGGGATCAACTTCCCAAGCGCCCTGGAAGGCGCTCTCAAGATAAAAGAGATCAGCTACATACACGCAGAAGGCTGCGCTGCGGGCGAGATGAAGCATGGGATCAACGCCCTGATCGACCGCACGGTGCCGGTGATTTGCATAGCACTGAAAGACCACCTTTACCCGAAGATGCTAAGCACCATAGAGCAGGTAAAGGCGCGTGACGGCGTGGTTATCGCGGTTGCGACCGAGGGCGATAAGCAGATAGCCGAAATAGCCGACGACGTAATCTACATTCCACCTGTTGATTACCTGCTCTCACCCGTGCTTGCGTCGATACCGTTGCAGTTATTCGCCTACATGGTGGCGGTGAGGCGAGGGGCGGACGTTGATCAGCCTCGCAATCTGGCGAAGTCTGTAACTGTGGAATAATATATTACAGAATTAAAGAAATGAGCCTGCCAATCAATGCGGCAAGCTCATTTCTTTGCGAAACTAGATACTAGCTCAAGCTGTAATAGTGCATGTAAACAGGTGCAGGATAAAGTGTTGTGCTTTCTCCCTCGGATGCGTTATGCATAACATGCTCGTTAGCCAGGCACGTGATTACTTGACTTACACCGTCAAGCTCTCGCACCGCGCTGCTGATAGTCCGGCGCTGTTGTTCGTTTGGCACAACACCTTCAATGTAAACTATGCCGTCTTCTACGTCACTTGTAACCGAATCGATGTCATCAACGGCAACAGCAAGGATGTCTCGCACCCGGCGAGCTAGCTCAACATCCTGGTCACTAAGTACCTGATCTTTCATCTACTTGCCCTCCTAAGGCTGCGTATCTGCTTCGATACGCGAGATTACGCCCGCTTAGGACTATTAGTAGGCAAATAGCGTGCCACAGCGACTGTAGTAGGGGTTAGGGATTAGGGGTTAGGGGTTAGATTACGTCAAGGCTGCTAACCCCTAACCCCTAAGGTATCAGCGTCAGCACACCCTCCTTATTCGCATCTATCTCCTGGGCTGTGTAGAGCATGGGGTTATATTCGCCGGTATGCCACTTCGTCAGCATGTCGCCCCAGTGTTTGGCGAACGGCTGCCCCGACTGCCCGGTTGCGTAGATGCTCTGCGATTTGCTCCAGTTGCTCAAGTCGATAATCATGCGGTACGATTGATGGTTGGTGAGCGGGTAGTTCTTGAATGAAGCGAAAGGCACATCGAGCGGCGGTGGCGCAACCGATACCGTTGTGCCGTCGCCCGCCATCTCCACAGCAGGCAAGTTGAAGACACCGGCCAGTACCTCCTGAGAGCCAAACGGGTGGGCGGCCACAAGCTGGTGTATCTTGCCCCACTGCCATTGGTCCATATCCTCGCCGAGGACGGCTCTGAGGTCTGAAAGAGCAGTAGACAAACTCTTCACCAGAATGTCGTCGCGCTTTTCTTTCTCAGGCGTACCCGCACGATCCCAGAGGGGGTCTTCCGGCTTGTCAAGCAACAGTTCTATTGTGCGACGTGCTGCCCCGCCGTTGACGCCGATGTATTCAATGTAAAGTTCTTCACCCAAGTCATCGCTCAAAGTCTCACTCACTGCATGCTGGCTCATCACCTCGTATATAGCGGCTACGGCGCTATCGGCCTTGATGTTGCCATCCCAGCCCTGGAACATCGCTACCGCTTTCTTTTCTAGCTCACCCTGCGGCTTCAGGCCCGCGATAATTGGGGCTACTTTCCGGGCAAGCGTGGACTGCGTATCCATCTGCATAAGCTTGAAATCGTCAGCACTGAGCTTCTCTTTGGCCTTCAACAGCTCAGTTATGCGCGAGATGCGCCAGGGGTATGACCACCCGCCGGGTATATCCTGCTCGTATTCAGGACCGAAGGGGCGGTTGTTAGCCGTAGCAATGAAATGCTCAGGCGGGTTGTAGGAGCGGGGAAGCTCATCAAAGGGGACAACGCCTGCCCAATCGTATAGTCCGCCGCCACCTGGAACGGGCACGTTGGCGCTGCCTTTTTGCCTGCGTATCGGCACCTCACCTGTCATCTGATAGCCTATATTGCCCGACCTGTCTGCATACACGAAGTTCTGACCGGGCACAGTCCATTTGGAGAGGGCTGTCCTGAACTCATCCCAGTTTGCGGCGGTCTGTAAGCCGTAAACGGCCTCTAGCAACCTGCCGGGCTTGAGTCCTGTCCACTGGAGGGAGTAGACCTGCGATCCGACCGAACTGCCAACCGTGGGTGTTATGGTCAGCGCATCGCTAAGAATGGGACCGTGCCCGGTAATTCGCACGGTCTGGGTTATCGGTTCGCCACCCGCTATCCGTATCGTCTCGGTGACAATCTGGAGCGGCAGCCACTGCTCACCCGACTTGTATTG
>JBBRVL010000263.1:0-5965 GCA_038246925.1 Chloroflexia bacterium | reverse complement strand
TCGCCTGGCGGGGGACAGCTACCTTGCGGGAGAGAACGATCAGGCGCTCATTACGGTGCGGAATGAAGGCTCGGAAACGCTCTTCCTTGAGGTGAATAAACTACTTCTGCTTGACGAGCAAGGAAACCCGCCCGGTCACTGGCCTGTTGGCGCATGGCCCTCTTCCGGCTGGCCTCGGGCAAGCGCCCCTCCTTCTTACTCAAGACCTCTGGCCCCAGGTAGCGTAGGCACCGAGACACGCTACTTCCAGCTACCGTCCGCCGATGAGAATAAAGGCCATACCTATTCTCTGTCGGTTTCGGCCGGCTTGAGCAGGGCAATGCCTACTCACCCGGACAGGTCGGATAGGGTGAGTGTGCCTGTTGAGTTGAGGCCAATACCCCTGAAGGTGAGCACTCCGCGGCCTGAGCAATATCTCAAGGCAGAGTGGAAGGCTGACAGTAAGGGCTACACCTTACGCGTAACGGACGGGGTGGGCAAACCTGTAGTGGGTGCACGGAGTCTGCTCGTGACATATTTCAACGGGGGTCTTGGCGCCTCTCCGATGCGGGAGAGTAGTAACGGGGTATGGGCGGGCGACTGGCCTGAGCAGATGGGAACGCCTTTGCGTGTGGAAGCCTGGGTTGGAGCGCGCGGCTACGTGGCTGTGGAGATCAAGGAAACGGTGAGCGGGACGAATGAAACGCCGAGGTAGCTATATATGTCAAGCAGCAAAAGCACCTTTATTTCCAGGTACGTGCGACTATTACTATAGACGATTGAGAGGTCTACTATCTCCTCTTTGCGGCCTCATCAAGAAGACGTAGCTGCGTAATCAGGTCTTGTAACGAAGCATACAATTGGTATAAAGGGTGGCTCGGCTTCTCTGCATCCGACTGTTTTTCATCAGCAACATGCATACCTGCACGTGTCAGTAAGGCAAAACGGATTCGACCTGGATCAGGCAGGGGTCGAGAGGTTTCTACGGGCAGTTGAGCAACTACGTTTTGGGCTGTGCCTACTAGGGCCTTTGCTGCGTTCACAATATCAGGGTATTGGCGCATATCACCGATGATGCCGCCGCCTGTAGTCCAGAAGATGCGCGCATCGCCATTGACATAGCCAGCTATGATTGCTGCTCCCTTTTCCATGCCCATCTCGACTACTACACCGAGAACCATACCTGGTTCTGCTTTTTGTCGGCTATCATCCTGAGAGCGGTAGTCTTCGAGAGCTTCGTCTAGCCTTTCCTTTGAATAAAGCATGTCTCGAAGGCCTAGAACAGCATCTGCGTTGGAAGCATGGGTCTGTTTCGCGCCAGGCTGATTTTGACCTAGACGCTGCATGTGCCGACCCTGTTTGGAACTGAACCAAAACAGAACTCCCAGGATCACGATTACACTTATCACAAGAGCAACCAGCCATGCTTCCATTTGAACTACTCCTCCAATCCTACCCGCCTGTAAGCGTCATCCAGGTGCTCCATGTGCCTATCAAGAGAAGTAATCTCGCGTAACTGCTCGGGCGTCAGGCGGTCCGTTACCTCGCTGTCCGACATCAGGCGTTCGAGGAAGGCTGGGCCGCTCTCACCCTTCGAGTCTAGCTCCCATACTTCCATGGCGTGGCGCTGCACGATCTTGTAGGCTTCCTGGCGGTCCATGCCGCTCTCGGTGAGGGCCAGCATCACCGGCTGGGAGAAGATGAGGCCACCCGTCAATTCGAGGTTGCGGCGCATCTTGCCTGGGTATACTCTCAGGTCGCCCATTATGCCGTCCAGCTGGCGGAGCATGTAATCGACCAGGATGAAAGCGCCGGGAAGGATGAGACGCTCGGCTGAAGAATGAGAGATGTCCCGCTCATGCCAGAGGGCAACATCCTCCATCCCCGTGACCGCAAAGCCCCGCACAACGCGAGCCAGGCCGCTGATACGCTCGCTCTTATGCGGGTTGCGCTTGTGAGGCATGGCCGACGACCCCTGTTGCAGCGCGCCGAACGGCTCTTCTACCTCTCGCACCTCGGTACGCGCCAGGTGGCGTATCTCGGTAGCGAACTTGTCGAGCGACGATGCCAGCAAAGCCAGGGCGTTTAAGACAGCCGCGTGCCGGTCGCGCTGCACTATCTGGGTTGATACCGGGTCCGTAGCCAACCCAAGGCGGCTGAGTGCGTCTTGCTCTACGTCTGGGGGCACGTTGGCGTGGGTGCCTACCGCGCCTGAGATTTTACCGACCGCTATGTCGGTGGCTGCTGCTTCGAGCCTGTGCAGGTGGCGACCCATCTCGTCGTACCAGACGAGCATCTTCAGCCCGAAGGTGGTCGGCTCGGCGTGGATGCCGTGGGTGCGGCCTATCATCACGGTATGCTTGTGCTCTAACGCCAGCGCCGCGAGCGTCACCCGCAGCATGGTGACATCCCCTATGATTATTTCCATAGCCTCTTTCATCTGCATGGCGAGGGCGGTGTCAACCACGTCTGATGAGGTGAGGCCCATGTGTACGTAGCGGGCGGCATCCTTATTTGAGAGGCTGTCGGTAGCGGCCTTGATGAAAGCGATCACGTCGTGGTCCGACTGCTTCTCGTAGTCGGCCATGAGGGCGAGATCGACCTTGCCTTCTCGTAGGATGGGAAGCACTTCCTCCGGCACTTTGCCCTGCGCCGCCCATGCCTCGCACGCCGCGACCTCGACCTTCCACCATAAGTCGACTTTACGCTGCGCGGACCAGATTGCCCCCATGTGGGGATTTGTGTAGCGGTCTAGCTGCATGGCTCCTACTTCTTTGTGAATAACGAATTACGACGGAACCGCCAAGACGCCAAGAGCGCCAAGTACCCGCCAAGTTATTTATTGTTTTGAATTACGAATTATGATTCACTGCGGCCATTTAACCACAAAGACACCAAGAACACAAAGACCGAGGAGATTACGAGGACTCTTTGTTCTCTTCGGATTCTAGCGTCTTCCCCAGGGAGGCGAGGGCGTCCAGTTCCTGATCACGCTGTATCTGCTGGATACGGGAGACCTTTTTGAGTTGCCTTCTCGTGCGGAGTAGATAGACAAACACTGGCACCAGAACAATCCACGCCAGCACGAGGAAGGCAACGGCGGCCTGTATCTGATTGTTGGCGTAGAGACCGCACCCGAAGCAAGAGGCGAACACCCCGAAGAATGCTATCCAACCTAGATAACGCTGGGTTTTACTGTCCGGCAAGGGGCGTTTCCTCTGGTTGGTCGGGGTTGCGACTGCCTTCTATCTTCCGCTTTGTGCTAACCTGACTGCCCTCTCCGTCAATCAGGAGTTGTGCCAACTCAGATTCTGTACTCGCTATCTCCTGCCTCCAACGCACGTCACGTAGAGATTGGTAGCGCCTGTAGGAGAGCCATGTGACGGCCAGGCTTATCAACGCAAGAGTAAGAGTGATAGAAGCAGGAACCTGATCTCCGCGAAAGGCGAGGACGAGCGCGATTATGCCGAGGGCGACACTCACGCCTGAAGCTGGCTTCCTTCTCTATACTGCTCATTCTGAGCCTGATGACAGCACCTCAGCCCACAGGCCATTGGCGTCGTAGGCTGTAATAGCTGCGGGCGTGATGCGGTTCTGCAGGTCATGAGGAGATTGAGTGTGAATACGGACGTAGTTGGCCGTCAGACCGTTCCATACGCCATCGTTCGATCTTTCCCACAGGACATCCTGTGTCGTGCCAAGCTGACGTACCGCGAATGCTTCTTCCACCCGGTTGCCCAACTCTATCATCTCCAGGGTGCGGGTATGTCGAACACTGTCGGGCACCTGGTTCTCCATCGAGAAGGCGGGCGTGCCTGGCCTGCGTGAGAAGGGAAATACGTGTACTTTGGCGAATTCCATGCTCTCGACAAATGCCTTTGTCTGATGCCACTCGCTCTCGTCCTCTCCAGGAAAGCCTGTGATAAGGTCGGTGGTAATGGAGACGCCGGGCAGAGCCTCACGGCACTGCCTTACTACCTCCGCGTACTCGGCGGTGGTGTAATCACGTTTCATGCGGGCGAGAGTAGCATCGCACCCGCTCTGGAGAGGCAAATGAAGATGAGGTGTGAGCCTGTTTGCATATGTGGGATCTGCAAATAGCGGCAGCATCATCACGGCGTCGGTCGGCTCCAAAGATGTGATGCGTAGCCTGGGTACTTCAGTTCGTTCGAGTATAGCCTGGATTACGGAAGGCAAATCAGGCGCTTCAGTAGGATAGGACTGTGAACGCTTGCGCTGGGCGTGGTCCTGCCCGTACTTGCCCATATGTACACCTGTCAGAACTATTTCTTTGTAGCCCTCTTCTAGCCGCCTCTTCACTATCTCTACGATCTCGTTAGTTGGCGTGGAGCGCGGCATACCGCGTGTAAATGGGATGATGCAGAAGGTACAGAAGTCGTTGCAGCCATCCTCGATCTTCACCATGGCGCGAATACGCGATCTGAAGTCTAAGTCGCTTTCTTCGCCACCCGCCCAGGACGGAATGTTAGGGAGCGAGGACTGTGGGCTGAGTTGTGACGCTTTCTCAATTCGTAACGCCCAGAGGGCACCCGAATTTGTAATTCGTAATTTCTCCAGCACCAGGCTGAGAAGGTCATCCTTTCCCTTATACCCCACAACCAGCCCCACCTCGTCCATCTGCTGAAGAGTCTCTTTGCCCGACTCGGCGTAGCAGCCCGTGGCGACCACCAGGGCATCAGGATTGGCGCGCGACCCACGGCGGAGCCACTGACGACTCTTGCGGTCGGCGATATGCGTGACCGAGCAGGTATTGACTATGTAAACCTCGGCAGGCGACGAAGAAGGCACGATGCGGAATCCTGCCGCCCGAAAGTCGGCTATAGCCTTCTGCGTGTCGCTCTGATTCACTTTGCAGCCGAGCGTGACAAATGCCACCCGTGGAGAGTAGGAGCTTTGGGGCGCGTGGGTTTTGGCTCTATTTGGGAGGAAAAGTAGTTCAGGCATGGGTACGTGCTGGTAGGCGGTAACTTGAGGTTGCGCAAGCGTTGCGTACCCCGAATTATACAACAGCCAAAGCGCGTGTCACAAAGCGAGGTGAGATGTAAGCCAGAAACGTGAAGCGTGAAGCGTGACTAATCCCTGACCCCTAATCCCTAACCCCTAATCCCTGACCCCCGGCACACGGCCGGGTCAAAAGCTCATCACCCATGGCCGGTGGGCGGCACCGGACCACTCAACCCGGCGCTCTCGGAGACCCATTTATTGCTGATAGGGCTGAAGAAATCGACCGCTATCCAGATGCCGAGGTCAGTCTCGTCCCAGTGGCGATGTACTCGGAACTCGTAGGTGGCGGTCTGTGGAGCCTCCACGCCGGATGGGCGAACGATATTCGAGGTGCGGGTAACTTTGACTGTGGCTATACCGCCGTGGCTTGTCGCCTGAGGGAACCAGTTGGCGACTTCGGTCTTTATGTCGCTATAACTAACCTCGGTGAGTTTACCCTGGTCGGCCTCTTCTTGCTGACGCTCCAACAGGGGCAGAGTGTATTCCTGGTAGGCGAACTCGGTTATCTGGGCAGTCTTTTCGAGGTCGAATCTACCGCCGGGCAAGAGAGTGCGCGCCGCGTAGAACTCCTCGAAATAGTCTTGTATTTCTTTTGCGACGTCACCTGTCGGAGGAGGCACATGCTCATATACCCACTGGCCGCTGGCCGGATTATAAAAATCGACTGCTACCCACGTTATCCCTATATCCACGGGGCGACGCTCGAGTTTGAAACGCAGGTCAGTCGAGGTCGTGGTAGCAGGCTGAGCACTCTTGCGAGTCTCATGTTTAGTGCGCGAAACTGTCACGAAAGCAGTGCCCGCGCCGTTCTCTCTCGGCTGCCACTCGTCAAGGTTGACTTTGACGTCGCTGTAGCTGACGGCAATGAGTTCTCCGGCGTTTACGGCATCCATATCTTTCTGGAGAAGACTCACTGTATAGTCGCGGTATGGCTCATCGGTGAGGTTGCGTGCCATCTCGA
>JBBRVL010000262.1:0-5989 GCA_038246925.1 Chloroflexia bacterium | reverse complement strand
ATGCACTCGCTCCCACCGCCGATTTACGCACGGATCTACCTAGATACAGAGTTTACAGAGATGGGAAATTGGCTGACGAGCCAACCGATATCATAGATTTGTGGCGAGATGACCTGGTGGCCTTTCTTATTGGCTGTAGCTTCACATTTGAGCGGGCACTTCTCGATGCGGGTGTGCCTATTCGCCACCTGGAGTTGTGTCGTAATGTGCCCATGTACCGCACAATACGTATGACCGTGCCTGCGGGGCGTTTCCGAGGGCCGCTCGTGGTGAGTATGCGCCCCATTCCGGCTTCGCTTGTTCCAACGGCAATTGCAGTCACTGAGACGTATCCACATATGCACGGCGCTCCTGTGCATGTGGGAGATCCCTCGGTCCTGGGCATTCACGACTTATCCGCGCCCGATTATGGCGATGCTGTACCGGTTGAGGATGGGGAGGTGCCGGTCTTCTGGGCTTGCGGAGTGACACCTCAGGCTGTGGCTCTCGCCTCGGGAGTGCCGTTGATGATCACCCATAGCCCCGGCCACATGTTTATTACGGACCGCCTGGACGCCGATATTCTCACCAGGGCTGAGGACTAAGCGCAAGCTCCCATGCTCGGTCCTCAACCTTCAATAATGATGGAGCAGCCTGCAATAGAACAACTGATACTCGCGCATGGCACGCGAGGGATCGAGCGTCTCGCCCGATATCTCCCGCCCGACTATGCTGCTCGTGCAGCGCAGGCGTTGTGGAGGTCCCCGCACGTTCTGATAACCACAGGCTTCTATGTGGAAGGACGGCCCGAGACAGACGGCCCACCCGGCGCTTTCTTCCTGGGCAGGGCGCTGGCACAGCAGGGCGCGCACATCTCCTACGTGGGCGAGCGATACGTTCTTGAGTTGCTCAGAGAGATGGTCAATCCGTTATGGCAGCCGGGAAGGGATGCAGCTACACATTATTTATGGAGTATCAGCAGACCCGACTTTATCGAGTTCCCCATTGCCGATGCCAATGCCAGCCGCGCCCTGAGTCGCGAGATTATTTCCAACCGGCATCCGGCCGCAGTCGTAGCCATCGAACGTTGCGGACGCACTCAAGCTGGTCATTACCGCAACATGCTCGGCATAGACATCGCTCCGTGGACCGCGCAAGTAGATGATTTATTTGCAGATCCAGGTATCGTTACCGTGGGCATAGGAGACGGGGGCAACGAAATCGGCATGGGATCGCTCGCGCAATATATTCCGGGCGAGTTTGGCATAACAGATCCGGTTGAAACCAGGGTTGACCAACTGGTATTGGCTGCCGTGTCGAACTGGGGTGCCTACGGGATCATCGCATACCTGAGCAAGCTGGCGGGCCGGGACCTGCTGCCTGCTGAGGGCGAGGAAGCTAAAGCCCTTGAGCTTATAGTTGCCCTGGGTGCAATTGACGGGTTGACCCGCCTTGCAGAGCCGGGCGTGGATGGCTTTTCCCTGGAAGTCACCTCCGCCCTCATCACCGCCCTGCGCCGCGAACTCCATTAATCGAGCTTCCCCCAGCCATATCTTCCACGAATAGCGATGCTTTGTCGCGGAATGCTTTTATCACCAAACTGTAACCCACTGATACCCAGTACTTCACTTGCGCAGCTTACAATGAAGGCTGGACAAAGTCCGGCGGGAAGAACTAATTACACACTTTCAGCTATCAGCGTTCACTTCTCAGGAAAAGCTGGCGGCTGACGGCGGACAACTGAAAGCTAATGATTTTTCTACCTTCTCGCTCTGCTGGAATAAACAAATACTCAATGAGGAGGATTAACAATGAACGCAGAGAAGACAAAAGAAGGATACATCACCACACATGGGCCTCAAACAAAGCCTAACCCATATAAAGTGGCGGTGGAGCAGTTTATGGCTGCTGCTGATAGGCTCAACATGGACGATGGGATGAAGCAGATACTCTCCCACCCCAAGCGAGAGTTGACCGTTCACTTCCCGGTGCGCATGGACGACGGCGCCACGAAGGTTTTCACAGGCTACCGCGTGCAGCACTCCCTCACCAGGGGTCCAGCCAAAGGCGGAATTCGCTATCACCAGGACGTGACGCTGGACGAGGTAAAAGCCCTCTCCATGTGGATGACCTGGAAGTGCGCCGTCGTCGGTATCCCCTATGGTGGAGCCAAGGGCGGGGTCATCGTAGACCCCAAGCAGTTGAGCATAGGCGAGCTTGAGCGCCTGACCCGTCGCTACGCCGCCGAGATCTCCCCGATTATCGGCCCCGAGATTGACATCCCGGCCCCCGACGTCAACACCAATGCCCAGACAATGGCCTGGATCATGGACACGATCTCCATGACGAAGGGCTACCCGGTCCCCGGCCTCATCACAGGCAAGCCGATCGCGCTGGAAGGCTCGCTGGGACGCAACGAAGCCACAGCTCGCGGCCTGCAATATGTCGTGCGCGAGGCGGTCAAGACCAGGGGAATGAACCTCGAAGGCGCTACAGTGGTTGTGCAGGGCTTCGGCAACGCAGGCGCAATCGCCGCAAGGCTACTGGCTGAAGACGGCGCTATTATCCTGGCCGTATCGGACAGCCTGGGTGGTATCTACTCACCTAAGGGGATCAATCCCGTCAACGCGCTGCTCTACAAGCAGGAGCATGGCACCCTGGCAGGCTTCCCCGGCACTGAGACAATCACCAACGAGACGCTGCTAGAAATCGAATGTGATATCCTGGTCCCCGCAGCCCTGGAAAGCGTTATCACGGCAGAAAACGCAGGGCGTATCAAGGCCAAGATGATAGCCGAGGCCGCCAACGGCCCCACGACCCCCGAAGCTGATCGAATTCTATTCGATAGGGGCATCATGGTCCTCCCCGACATCCTCGCCAACGCGGGCGGCGTCACCGTCTCCTACTTCGAGTGGGCACAAAACATCCAGGGCTACTACTGGGCCGAGGACGATGTCAATGAGAAGCTGGAGAAGGTAATGAGACGCTCCTTCAAGGACGTGTATGAGATCGCCCAGAATAACAAAGTCAACATGCGCATCGGTGCCTACATGCTCGCCATCGGTCGTGTGGCCGAGGTCACCCGATTGAGAGGGATCTTCCCGTAATCCAAATGGCAAAAAGGGAAAGCGGACCGTGATCAAGCCATAAGCCTTTGATGGCTGAACACAACAGGCATGTGCTGTGACAGAGCACATGCGTGTTGTGCGACAAGAGTGACTGTTGTGACTGTTCGTACTTAATGCGTGTGCTATCTTGATTATGGCTGCCTGGGGTACGGGCAGGGTGCCTGCCAGGTCAGCAGCGCCATTATCAGCTCAAGCACGCCGCAAGGCTGATACCCACCAGGTATAAGAACGGGCAAACAAGGATTGCAGTTGAGTGACAAATAGTGCTCCCCCTTCGACTGCCCTCCACGTTCAGTCGCAGCCCTCAATCTCATTTTCTGTTCCGGCAGAATTCACTCGGCTGTAACCTGCTTTTACCTCTTTACCCACCTTTATGGACTATTCTTGTGTTGGGTAGGCAATCATAGAGTAATAAATCAAAGGAGAAAACCATGAACAATATAGCAATTCACGGATTCGGCAGAATAGGTCGGCTCGCGACCAGGTCCGCCCTCAGCACAGGGCTGTTTACTCCCGTTTCCATATCTGATATCACCGACCTGATAACATTAGCCGCGCTCTTCAAGGCCGATAGCAATTACGGCCTGTGGCCCGAGACGGTGAGCGTAAACGCAGATGCCGGGAAGATACTTATCGGCGGCAGAGAGATCCCCTATTTCAATACCAGTCTGGAGCTACCCGACTGGGGCGAGCTAGAGGTAGACGTGGTGATAGACTGCACAGGAAGAGCCACAAAGAGGCCCGGCGCCCAGGCCCATCTCAACAATGGGGCGAAGAAAGTTCTTGTCAGCGCGGCCAGTAAGAGTATGAATGACTGCGATGCGGTAATCCTGCCGGGCATCAATTTTGAAAGTTATAGATATGCCGACCACAACATTGTCAGCATGGGAAGTTGTACGACCAACGCTCTCGCCCCTGTGGTGAAGGTGCTCAGGGACAACTTCGGCATAGAGCAGGGCTTCTTCTCGACCGTACATGCTTACACGAATACTCAAGCGCTCACCGACCAGCCAATGAAAGATAGGCGCGATTCGTGGGCTGCCGCCGAGAGCATCATCCCATCGTCATCAGGGGCAGCGAAAGCTCTCAAGTTTATCTGGCCCGATCTGAACATTACAGGCAAGGCTTATAGAGTGCCGGTGCGAACGGGAAGTATCGTCGAGCTGAATGTAATGCTTAGCCGGGATACCACCGCCGATGAAGTGAATGATGCTTTCCGCAAAGCGGCGAGCGAGGCTCCACTAAAGGGGATAATGGGGGTACTCGAAGATGAATGGGCCTCCACCCGAATCGTGGGCGATACGCACTCATCCCTTGTGGACCTGCCCCTCACCCAGGTACTCGGCGGGCGGATGCTCTCAATTGCCGCCTGGTACGATAATGAGATGGCTTACGCTACGCGCCTGGCCGAGATGGCGGTCGCGATAGCCGGTTAGACACCGGATTGTGAATTGCGAATTTCGGATTGCGAATTTATCAATTTGCCTTGCTCTTGGTAAATGGTGAGGCGCAAATCCGAAATTCGCAATTAGTAATTCGAAATCACTCCACACGTTGGGGCTTGCACTGCCTTTGCTTTGCGCCTCAACGTGTTTGCTATACAGGCGCACAGCTACCGCCCATACGTGTGGGCGGTAGCTGTGCGAACACCTTAGGCAAAGGCCCCCAGCACTCCTCCACCTACCGCTGCGAAGAGCACGACAATCCACGGGGGCAACTTCCAGACCATCAACAGCCCCAGGCACGCCACTGCCAGCCCGAAATCAGCGGGACCCATGATAGCGCTCACCCAGACGGGGTTGTAGAGCGCGGCGAGCAAAATACCCACGACTGCAGCGTTGATCCCTCCAAGGGCACTCTTGAAGCCTGGATGTTGGCGAAGCATTCCCCAGAACGGCAGCGACCCTACCATGAGCAGAAACGATGGGAGGAAGATAGCTATCAGCCCAGTTGATGCTCCCAACACACCGTTTGGTTCAGGTCCACGAATAGCGCCCAGGTAAGCCGAAAAGGTGAAAAGAGGTCCCGGCACGGCCTGGGCTGCTCCGTACCCGGCGACAAACTGGGAATTTGTCAGCCAGCCAGATGGCACGACTTCCGCTTGTAAGAGGGGGAGTACCACATGGCCTCCTCCAAAGACGAGCGACCCCACCCGGTAGAAGCTGTCAAATAGAGCAACGGCGCCGCTTCCGGTCGAGTCACCGTTTCCTGGGGCTGTGGCTGTAACCACCCTCAGCAGAGGTAAGGCGAGAAGCAGACCAACGAAGACGATCCAGGAGGTAATCCCCACCCGCCTGCTCAATGGTATATGGATAGCTGGAGGCGTGGGACTATTATCACCGGAAAACAAGCGCCAACCGATTATGCCTGCCAGGGCGATCACGAGCACCTGCCCAATCGCACCGGGTAAAGCCAGGATGGTTAGCGCCGCGAGGGTAGCAATTGTTGCGCGGGCGCGATCAGTGCAGAACTGGCGGGCCATACCCCAGACCGCCTGGGCCACAACAGCTACCGCGACTACCTTCAACCCATGTACCCAACCTGAGTTGCTTATATCCACATGCCCCACCAGGTAAGCGAAAGCTGTGAGGGCGATGGCCGACGGAAGCGTGAAGCCCAGCCATGCAGCCACACCTCCAGGCAATCCGCCCCGCAAGATGCCAACCCCTATGCCTACCTGGCTGCTGGCCGGGCCCGGTAGGAACTGGCAGAGGGCCACCAGATCGGCGTAGGTATGCTCGTCGAGCCAGCGCCTGCGAACGACATACTCCTCTCGGAAGTACCCAAGATGGGCAATCGGACCTCCAAATGAAGTCAACCCCAGCCGCAAGGCGACCCAAAAGATCTGTAGTAGAGAACTACTGCCTGGTACGGGTAACATT
>JBBRVL010000261.1:0-6006 GCA_038246925.1 Chloroflexia bacterium | reverse complement strand
TGCCGCCAACGGCTCAATCCAGGGCTTCTTCCCCGAGGAATAGGCGAACTTCACCTCGATAGCGTTCTCAGGCTTCGTGGGTGTGCCGCTGCTGCCTGGGTCGCAGCCTGCCGCCAATATCGCAAGCAGGTTGCTACAGATGAAGAGCAAAGCGAAAGGCAGGTTGAACCTTTTTCTCAGCCTGACCTGGGGAGAGATTGCGGAACTTGAGTGTATTACGGACATATAAGTACCTCAGCCTTCATTCAACGAACGCGATTGAGCACAGTATAAAAGGGGTCACATACGCTTGTCAACACCATATACGCACTCCCTCTGTGCGGAGTTGCTACATATTGCACCGGGCAAGCATGAATGTTATATTATCTCGCAGCGACAGCAAGGAAACAGCGCAAGCAGATGAACAGGAGGGGAGAAAATAATGCAGACCGGCAGCGCAAGGACAACAGACGCGGGGCCGCACAGCGACCTCCTCAGCTACAGGGACGAGTTCCCCATCCTCAGTAAGAAGACTTTCCTCAACACCTGCTCGCTCGGTGCGTTAGGCAATAGGTCCAGGGCCGGCGTAGAAGAGTTTCTTGACCTCTGGTCAGATATGGGTGCATCGGCCTGGTACGAGCTATGGGTCAGCAAGCTCGCCGAATTGCGGGCTGCTTACGGGCGTGTTATCGGAGCAACCCCCGACCATATCGCCCTCACGCCCTCAATCTCTGTGGCTGTATCAGGGGTAGCAAGCGCAATCGATCACTCCCGGCGCAAGAAGGTCGTTATCGCCGACCTCGATTTCCCGACGCTCGGCCACCAGTTCCTGGCGAAGAAGGCCCACGGGGTGGAGGTCGAGTTTGTGCGCAGCCCCGACCGTGTTACCCTACCGCTTGAGCTTTTCGACCGGGTGATAGACGACAATACCGCGCTCGTCGCTACCTCCCATGTCTACTTTACAAGCGGGGCAATACAGGATGTGGGAGAGCTAGCACGTATGGCTCATGAGCGTGGCGCGCTCCTCCTGGTAGACGCTTACCAGGCCACCGGACATATACCGACCGAGGTCGCAGAGCTCGATATAGACTTCTATACCTCAGGCAGCCTTAAGTGGCTGCTCGGCGGCCCCGGCATCTCGTTCCTGTATGTCAGCCCAAAGGCACTCAGCCTTGAACCGACAATCGCCGGGTGGTGGGGCATGGGCAACCAGTTCGACTTCAACATTACCTCGCTCCAGTACCGCCAGGAGGCAACCCGCTATGAGATGGGCACTCCGAGCATGGCGGCTGTCTACGCCGCACTGGGCGGCCTGTCGGTTATCGAAGAGATCGGCGTAGAACGTATCAGGGAGCGTGAGATTACGCTCACTGAAGACCTGATCGAGCAAGCTCAACAAGCAGGCTTCTCGACCCGTGTCGCCCCCAATTCGGCGGAGCGAACGCCAATAGTCTTACTTAACTTCGACGATCCGCGGCCTGCGGTTGCTGCGCTAGCCAGGCAAGGGATTATCGTAGACTCCCGCCCCGGCGCCGTCCGTATCTCTCCTTACTTCTACAATACCTTCGATGAAAATCGTCTGGTCATCGAGGCGTTGAAGAACGCAAGATAATACGCACAGCATCATTCAAGATGGCGCGACCTTATCTCCCCTGCAACGAGAGCTTAATCAATCCTGCATTCACACAATGTTGGTCTTGAGGCGTAGACGTGACGCAGATCCCAGATGACGTGAACGCCCCCCTGCCTGCAATGCTTAAAGCCACGCTGCCGCCGCATATATTTGACCTCCTTACTAAGGCAGCCGGATTAGCGAGTGAGCGCGGCTGGCAAGTGTATTTGGTAGCGGGATATATACGCGACTGCCTGCTGGATCTGCGCGTGCGTGATGTAGATATTTCGGTCGTCGGAGATGCCCTACAGATCGCTGAGGAGATGGCGAGTTCGTCCAACGCCAAGCTTGAGACATTCGGACAATTCGGCACCGCGACACTCAAACACCCCGGCGAACTGGACATAGACTTTGTGACGGCACGCAAAGAGTCGTACCCACACCCCGGCGCGCTCCCGGTCGTGGAAGCAGGCGACATATTCGACGACCTGGCACGCCGTGATTTCTCGGTCAATGCTATGGCTGTCAAGCTCACGCCTACGGGGGTGGGAGAATTGCTCGATCCGCATGATGGGGTCGGTGATCTGCGGTCCGGCCTTATCCGCGTCTTGCATGACCTGAGTTTCCGCGACGACCCTACACGTATCTTCCGAGCGGTCAAGTTCGCCCGGAGACTCGGGTTCAGTATCGAAAAGCAGACATTGGAACTTATTCTGCAAGCCGTTCGTGACGGCGCTCTCTACACTGTTTCGATAGACCGCATCACACGAGAGATATTGTTCATCATAGAAGAACAGCAGGCCGACGCCATGTTGTGGGACCTGGACCGTTTCGGCGTCTTGGGCGCGCTTCATCCACTTCTATCGTGGCCCTATGAGCCAGGAAAGATCAGACCTGGGGAAGATGGATCGCTCACGCAGGAGGATCGGCGTAATACCTATCTGGCTGTGCTGGGAGCAGAAACGAGCAAGGACCCAGAGGAAGCCGAAAATGTGGCCCGATGGCTAAATCTGCCAGCCCCACACGTCAAGCTAATGCGCGAAGCCTCACGGCTGGCCGTACTGTGGCCTCAGCTTGGTGACGAAGAGCAATCAAGGTGGCAGACCTACAAGCTATTGCGCGACATAGATGTCAGGGCCTTGCAAGCCTATTCGCGTGTAGAAGCGTTGCAGGCAGACATGGTAGCGTGGCAAAGGCTGAAGCTTTATCTTGACACACTGCGTCACATCAAGCCTGAGCTAAAGGGGGACTACTTAGAAAGCATCGGCGCGAAGCCCGGCCCGCTTTACAGAGAGATACTGGAGCAGTTGCTGGAAGCAAAGATCGAGGGGAGAGCGCCCACAAGGGGCGATGAGGAAGAATTCGTGCGCGAAAGGCTCGCGGAGTGGGAATAACCAGGGGCAGAAGGGGCGATACTGCTACGAAGGCTTGAATATCGCCCCTGCTGGAGGATAGCAGGCAGCTTTATTTTGTAACCGCCGCCGCAGCCTTCTTTTCCTTTGAGGCAGCCTTGGTCTGCTGCTTGCGTTTCTTGTCATTGTTTTTTGGACTTTTATCACCCATGTGAGTATTCCCCCTTTCGCATAAGTAGCGGACGTCCGTAGCAATACTTATATCACCCATAACCCCGCCATGTCAACAGTCTTAAGACCTGCAAACGCTCAGGTTATGGAGAAAATGGAATGTAGGGGCGGACACAGGGGTCCGCCCTGTGTGCATACTGACCAGCTATGTGGCTACCGACCAGGGCGGACACAGGGGTCCGCCCCTACACTAGCCTAAATCTGAACACTTACTAAGACCTAGCACGGCTTCATCTGCCACCGACCACGGAGCATAAATATGATTATCGGCGTAATGTCAGACACGCATGGCACAATCCACCCCCGCCTGGTCCCTTTATTCCGGGAGGCCCGGGTTGAGCTTATCTTGCACGCGGGTGACGTAGGTGAGCCAGATGTGCTTGAGACGCTTTCATCCATCGCTGCGGTAGTCGCAGTGCAAGGCAACGTAGACTATACAGAAGACCTGGCTTCCCTACCGGAAGAAATACGCCAGACCTATGAAGGCATTGACATCTACATGACGCACATCGGCGGCAAACCCGAAGCCTGGATACGCGCATTGCCCGATCCGAAACCCAGGGTTGCCATCTGTGGGCACAGCCATGTCGCCTTGCTTGAGGAGCTAGGGGGGGTCCTTTTCCTCAATCCCGGCTCAGCAGGCACAAGGCCGCGATTCGGTGGAACGCTCAGTGCCGCGTTACTCAGGATAGAAAATGGTAAAGCTGTCGCGGAGATTATTGATTTTGGCCGGTAGCAAGCCAACTCAAATCGGCTCAGGTGCGGGCGACGAATATCATGCGCTCACTCCCCGCTCCAAACTCCTCAAGCTCGTACCCACCATACACTTTTTCTACCCTGTATCCCGCTGCCTCTAGCAATAGCTCCATCTCAAATCTTCCGGCCCAGCGCAGCCGCAGCTCATCGGTAATCCGTGTCATCTTGCCCTCAGCGTCTATCACATCATAGAAGATTGTCACGTCGTGGGTTTGGGTTGAATAATCTACCTGTCCGGTGATGAGCTTATGTAAAGTAAAACCTCCTTCTTCGTCGCGGAAAGTACCCTGGTGGACCAGGATGCCATCGTCGGGGGAGAAAAGATGAGGAAAGGGTGGGGTCAGGTCAAGTATCAGGATGCCGTGAGTCACGAGGTGGGGGACGATGCCGCGAAGCATCATCAGTTGGTCTGCGGAAGAGGTCAGGTAAGCAAACGTATTCAGGGCACAGAAGGCCATATTGTAGGACTTGCCCAACTTACCACCGAGGTCACACATATCTGCATAGATAAGATCAACGGAACCAGAGTTATCTTCCCCGTCCAGCCGCTGCCGTGCAATGTCGAGCATTTCCTGGTATGTATCAACGCCTGTGACACTGAATCCCACCTTACTGAGCGCCTTCAGCAACCTCCCGGTGCCGCAGCCCAACTCCAGGATGGGCAGTTCTCGCCCCGGATCGAGGGCCTGGGCGTATTGCGCGTAGAAGTCGGAATCTTCGGTGTAGTCTCTGTATTCTAAATCGTAAAACCGAGCCAGTGCATCTGCTTTGGATCGAAAGGGAGTGCTCACATCGGTTCTCAGCGTTCCAACAGTCGGTCGCGCTCGATAGTCTCCCAGACGATATCTGCCAGGCGGCGGTAACCCGTAGTGCTCGGGTGAAAGTTATCAGGCGATATATACTCTGGGTGTTCAGCTATCTCATCGCTCACATCGAAAAGGTCAACCACACTCACCCTACCTCCGTACTCGGCTGCTGTCTCGGCAATGGCCTTATTCCACTGCTGAATGCCTCCCCGTATCATCGCTGCCTGCTGGTTATCCAGGTTCCCGGCCATCATTGTGCTTACATCGGGCACGTTGAGCACAACTATCGCGGCGTCTGTACCTCTGGTAAGCTTATCCAGGGCTGACCGCAAATCCTTGACGTAATCTGCCAGCGGCACGCCACGTATCGCATCGTTAACGCAGTTCCAGAGCGTCACTACGTCAGGTCTAGCCGCTACAGCCTGGGGCACTTCTACCATGTTTGCCTCGCGCAGGGTGATCCCACCACGGCCCAACCTCACAAAACGCGTACCCGCGGGCATCATACTATGCAAGGCATTTACCCAGCTTTCGGCGGAAGGGTCAGTCGCGCCTACCCCTACAACGTCTGACGCGCCGATTGCCGCATAAACGAGCGGAACAGGCGTTGAACCCGTGCTTTCCAGGCTGACTGGACGCCTCACAGCCCACGACCAGACGAACACGGTAAGGAATATGATAGCCACGACAAACCCGACGAGCAGAGGAGAAATAGGGGACTGAAATGGTTCACGCAATTACGGCTCGATTCTAGCAAAGGCCAGCAAGACAGCAGAGATTTCACGTTGAGGTTTACACCTAATTATCCCCCCAGCCGAATCAATCTCGCAAGGAGTCTATATGTGGCCGCGCCCAGCCCGACCTAGTCATAGAGTGCTGCGCCCACCCCGACCAACCCCATCCCTGCCACGGCAGACAGAATAAGTAAAGTACCGGGGATTACGGAATCTGTAGCTCCGGCGAATGCCAGTACGACAATCGAAGCGGGCACCGAGAGCATTAACAAAGCGCCCATAAGCATCAAGGCCCTCGAGAGTCTGCGACGTGACGAACGATTGTTAACGGGCCTCATGTCTGGTAACTTCTCCAGAGATATATATAATGGTGTTGAATATGGCGTTGATTATTGCATAGGCATGACCTAAAGTCAATCGGCCCTGCAGGAGTAAGTGTTCAGAATTAGGGTAGAGAAAACAAAACGTAGGGGCGGGCCCCCGGGGGCCCCCCGGCCGGGAAACCCCACCCCGGGGGGGAGGCACCCACGGCGGGC
>JBBRVL010000260.1:0-6028 GCA_038246925.1 Chloroflexia bacterium | reverse complement strand
GTGGCTGCATACACCTCGTCACCCTTGAAGGCTATACCATGTACCCCCTCGAGGTCGTCAGCGAAAGTGCGTACCGTGTCTGCTACTCCATCTTTATCTGCATCCGGCAAGGAAACAATTCTGCCCTCGGCTCGTACTGTGGCATACAATTCCCCATCCGGTGAAAGGGCCAGCATACGCACGTGCTGTAATCCGGTGGCGAATATCTTCATACCAAAGCCTGCGGGCAAGTTGATAGTCCGTGTTTGTGTGAAGTTTCCCGTGCGGCTTGCCTCCGGCACCTCAACAGTGACAGGTTGGAGGACAAGTGGGCCATCGTCTTCGTTCCCTGCGGGCTGCGTTGACTGGCCGGACGTGGAAGGAGTTGTGGGCGTTGAAGCGATAGGCGTCGAAGTGGTCGTCACCGGCTGGAGATCGCAAGCGCCGAGCAGGAACAGAGCGAGCAATGCAAGATAAGCAGACAGATGCGAACGAGTTGTGGTCTTGAAAGGCAGTAGGCTCATGTTGGGGTAATCAGATCTCAGGACTAAAGACAAAGGAGTCGCACACATTAATTCAAGCTACAGTTTGCGGCCCCAGATAGTTATAACACAGGAGCGGTTGGTTGCAAGTTGATTACCGACCACCGATCACCGATCCCTGCTAAGGCACATACCTGTCATCGAACGAAGACCAGATGCCATTAGCATCGAAAACGGAAACCACGTACAGCTTCCCACCATCGCGGAGCATCAGCCCGCGCGTGAAGAATTGGTAATTCTCTTTCGCTATACCTCGCTCCCCCGCAAGCGCCCAGCCCAGCCTCTTACGCACCTCATCCTGGTCTCTCCACACCTTGCCAAAGCCGAGCGTGGGAGCAAGTAAACCGGCGGGAGGCGGCGGGTTCAAGGGCGGCTGTGGCTCACCCTGATAGAAATCGGGAAAGTAGGTGCCGGTTCCATCATCGAACATCACATAGATACGCTTGGGCGCATAGAGGCCCACCATAACTCCCGTGAGGTCGAGATAAATCATGTGACCATGCTCGAAATGTTGCATCGCCATCGGTACCGTCTTCGGGAAGTTTTGAGGGCAGAAAAGCCTGTTCTGAACCACTCTATCGGCAGACCAGAGCGCGCCGAAGCTGCCGGGAGCAGAGAATTCACACCCCTGGACTGGGTCGGGCTGCCCGCCACCCTTATAGCGCCAGTCGTAGTAGTGCTGCCCGATGTTGCCCATCTGCACCTTGAAACCCTCTGGCGCATCCGGCACATACGTGAGGACGCGGCGCTCGAAAAGCTGCACCAGCACCGGCGTGCCTACCTTACCCTCTACTTTGGCATAGACCCACCACGGGTCGGTGATCGGAAAGCCCGTTACATAGAAGTATGGGTCACTCAATCTGGCGTCCACTCGTCTGCCATCAACGGTGACTGGACCGCGTGTGTTGAGGAAGTCCCAGAACACGTTGGGCACATTGCGATTGGTGACAGGCTCGAAAAACGCGATCTTTACGCCCGACGAGGCGAATCCCCCATTCGCGCCGAAGCCCCTGTCCTTCGTAGCCACGCCGACGACCGGCTTACCGGTATTATCTTCCTTGAACTGGGCAACGCCAGGACCGATACCCAGGAATGTAGCATATGTCGGTGTGGTCGGGTCGTCCGTATCCCCGGCGATTGGTATGTTGGCCTGGTAATGGGCCATGTATTTATCGCTGCCGACCTGTATCTGCCCTGTAACAAGCTCCATAGTGAGGCGTCCGGGCGTGACATAGAACGGGTTGGAGGGATCGGCCTTCGGGTCATTTACCTCCATGCGCCCCTTGTCGAAGTACTGCACCAGGTGCTTGCCGTTAGCCCCTTCCGCGTAAGCCTCGGCAATAGGCCCACTGAGAGGTTTAGGCCCCCAATAGAAGCTCCTTTTAACTGTGCCGCCTGCCACAAGCGAGTCGGTGCGCGTCCACATTCGCCCAAATGCAGGATCGGCAAATGGTGTCTGGCCCACCGGCGCTGCCGTTACACTAAGAGGCGCAAGCATCGCAAGCAGAACGGCACAGGTGATGCCCCCTTTCAAATGTCCGATTTTCATAGCAACTCCTGAGATTTGGTGTGTAAATTAGATGTGTAGTGTAAGCTTCAACGGTCCTATATCAAAAAGAAAACGCTCCACAGGTCTGGCGGTTGCGCTCCGCGAAGACTACTAACAGGTTGGCTCCTCTCTAACCCGCAATTTGCAATTATTTACGCTTGGGAAGGTCTTCGCACGCAATTCCGTCCCGGTCACGGTCAAGCCGGTGCGGGTCGCTCCCTGGCCCTCCTGCCGCTATGTAAAACTCTTGCGCCTCTTCCTGTGTCTCAAAATCCGGGCAATCGCGGTCCGGGCCACTGGGATCGTAGCGCAGCCCAGTTGAAGGCGTAGGCAAGATGGGAGAAGGCTCAACCACAGGCGTGGCAGTGTCAAGGGCCTCGAAGGTTGGGATGGCGGTAATCCCCACTTGTGCCTGGATCGTCGCTGTCATGGTTGCGGGCGACAGTGTAGGAGAAAGGAGTTGGCGCGTTGGAGTAACATAGGGCGTACGGGGGGCTGTTGCTGGTATAGCTGGCGTGATGTGAGGCATAACGGTTGGAAGGTGCGCGACAGTAGATGTGGGAAATACCGGCATGACTGTGGGCGAGAAAGTGGCCGCAACGAGCGCCTGAACCGTTGAGGTGGCAACCCTCACAGGTGCCCCGAAGCTTGAGCAGGCTCCCCACAGCCCGCGCTCCTCAATCCGTGCCGCGTGCTCCGCGCTGAAGAGGCGATCCTGGTGTTTCACGTCAGGTGGGAAGGCTACAGCACGAGCATACCCGCCAACCGCGAGATCTTCGTTGAGAAGCAAACGTCTACTCTGAATATCGAGCCAGACGTAGCGCAGCAGGCGTCCGAAACGGTCTGTCTCTGAAACATCCTTTTCGAGCCACACCTTGCCACCGGCGGCTGCCACCAACGACCGCACGTATTCTGTTGCTTCGTACGCGAAGCACGACGCAGGCTCTTGGACTTCAGGGGTGTCAACGCCGATCAGCCGCACTCGCGCAACAGTTCCATCAACGCGAACCTCCAGCGTGTCACCGTCTACCACCTCCAATACGATAGCTTCGGTTAGATCGTTGCCTGGACTTCTTTCGACCGGTGGAGATGGCGTAGTAGAAGGGCGCAAGCCTGCAATCAAGCGCGACGGCATAGTTGATGTAGGCTTCTTAATGGGGAGTGGAGAGGAAGCAGGCGACGGCTGCGCAAATGCGCCCTGGACTTCCTGGGAGGGCCGTTGGAGGGAGATGGAAAAGACTTGCCAGATCAAACCTATGCCAAGCAATCCGGCAACCGCCATGGCCCACAGCGAAACGAGGCGCTTCTTAGCGTCCCTATGTAAGGTAGGTGAAGATGTAACTTCAGGTCGGGAAGAAGCCAATCCCCACCTCTCAGATAATTATGAATTATGAGTTTTGAATTATGAATTGATAGATTTCTGCCTAATTCATAATTCAAAACTCATAATTCATCGTTAGGCCATATTCCTTGCAAGCCTGAGCAAGAACCCGGCGAACGTCTTGTTCACGACCTCGAATGCCTGCTCTTCAAACGACATCTCCGGTATCCACTGCACGATAGGGCACTCGTTTTCTTCGTTCATACGTGAGGTCGCCAGACATAATATGTCGCCTTCTCCAGTATCCTGAAGCACAACCAGGTCTCCAGGGAAGAAGTCATCGGACTCGCGCAGCGCCTCGGTAGCATAAACTACATTAGGTAAGCCTGTTTCCAGCACGCCCAGGCCGTACACTTCGCGCCCACCAATCGACCCGGCCCCGTACCTCTGCAAGAACTCACGATAGGAATCGGGGAATGTTACCCCCAGGTGCCCCTCTGCGACCCATACCTCCTCAAATGGTACACCACCCGCAAGCTGCACCATGTTGGGGAAGCTATCAATTATCGCCGCAGCCTTGACTATAGAGGCCACTTACCCCTCCCTTTCGGGAATTACGAATTACGAATTACAAATTACGAATTGACTTAGTGTAATTCGTAATTTCTTACACTTCCACCACCACGGGCAATATCATAGGTCTACGTTTCGTCTGTTCGTAGAGGTACTGGCTCGCCGAGTCCCTTATCTTCTTGTTGAGATAGCTCCAATCCGAGGTGATATTACTGCCGTTTTTGTGGTAGAGCGACTTGCGGATATGCTCTTTGGCCTCATCAAGGAGAGGGCCTGCCTCGGCCGCGTAGACAAAGCCTCTTGTAACGATGTCGGGACCCGCCACGATTTCGCCGCTTGCCTTGTCGACCGTTACGACCACCAGCAGCACGCCATCCCGCGCCAGCAGTTGCCGGTCACGTATCACTACCTGCCCAATGTCGCCCATGCTAAGGCCATCTACGAACACATGGCCCGCAGGAACCCGACCTGCCACCGATGCCTCGTCCTGGTTAAGCTCTATCACGTAACCGTTATCGATCAAGAAGATATTCTCTTTAGGCACGCCGACTGATTGCGCTACCTTCGAGTACATCATCAGGTGGCGGCGCTCGCCGTGGATTGGTATTACATACTTAGGGCGCAGCAGGTTCAACATCAATTTATGCTCCTCCTGGCTGGCATGGCCCGATACGTGGACCTGGGCAAGCGAGCTATAAATCACCTCCGTGCCCTGCATAAAGAGGTTGTTGATTACGCGCCCCACGCTCGTTTCGTTACCGGGGATGGGGCTTGCCGAGAGGATATAGAGGTCGCCCTCTTTCACGCTCCAATGCCTGCTGTCGTTGTTGGCGATACGTGAGAGCGCTGATGTAGGCTCGCCCTGTGCCCCTGTGCAGATGACTACCACTTCATTGTCGTGTAGATTGGCGGTGTCGGCCACGTCAACCATCACGCCAGGTGGGACGTTGAGATAACCAAGTTCCCTGGCGACCTGCACGTTGTTGACCAGGCTGCGCCCCAGCAACGCGACTTTTCGATTGTACCTGTAAGCAATATCAATGATCTGCTGCACCCGCGAGATGAGCGACCCGAAGGTGGCTATAATGACGCGACCCTGTGCGTTGGCGATAATAGGGCCGAGGGTCTTGCCAACCATCTGCTCGGACGGCGTATAGCCGGGCGTCTCGACATGTACGCAGTCGGTAAAGAGGCCGAGCACGCCTTCATGTCCCAGCCGGGCAAGCGCTTCGTAATCCGTGAGAAGCCCATCAACAGGGGTTGGGTCAAGCTTGAAGTCACCCGTATGGATGATGGTGCCAAGTGGAGTATGTACCGCAAGCAGGCAAGCATCAGGTATGGAATGGCAGACGTGGACGAATTCTACCTGGAACGCCCCCAATTTTATTACGTCGCCCGCTTTCACCGTATTAAGCACGGCGTCGTCCAGTAGACCTCTCTCCTTCAGCTTATTCGAAATAAGGCCGAGAGTAAGGCGTGTCCCATATATGGGCGCGTTCAACTGGGGTAGGAGCCACCCGAGCCCGCCTATATGGTCTTCGTGTGCGTGGGTGATGCAGATGCCCCGTATGCGGTGCTCTTTCCCACGCAGGTATGATATGTCGGGCAGGACCAGGTCCACGCCTAGCATCTCTTCTTCGGGAAATCCCATCCCGACATCAATTATGATTATGTCCTCGCCGTACTCGACGACCGACATATTCTTACCCACCTCACCGAGGCCGCCTATCGGTATGAACCTGATGCGCTCGGTTGTCGGCTGGGGGTCAATATTTTCAATTTGCATTGTTATCAATTTATTCTCAATTCCTCTGTAGGGGCGGACCAATGTGTCCGTCCTGTTCGGCTAATGTAGCCGGGCGCGTATTTCACCCAGCAGTTCCTCTCTATTCTCCATTCCTCCATAAATAGGCACAGCCAGCCCATGCGCCTGCCTGTGTAGGAAGCTGACTAATGGATTACTGATGCGGGGGGAAGCGCTATCGCGCACTTGAACCAGCTCTGTATTAGGCTCTTCTATATCATCAATAGCATCTGCGTCGTCTGTGGTGAGTCGTTCCTCTT
>JBBRVL010000259.1:0-6031 GCA_038246925.1 Chloroflexia bacterium | reverse complement strand
TGCGAGTGAGGGTGCGCGGCAAGCATGGCCGTAAGACCGACCTTTGCAACTGCGGTTATGAAAGCCTGGACGTTTTCAGCGACGGGCAAGTCTATCCATGCGTCTGGTTCAGCGGGGCGCCCAGCCTGGCTTGCGGCTCTGTGCGAGAGCGGTCGCTCAAGGAGATCTGGCTCAACTCGCCTATCTTGCAGGAGATACGAGCTAACAGCGTGCAGCGGCGCGAAGGGTGCAACGAGTGCCACCTCAAGTTTATCTGCGGCGGCGGCACCAACTGCTCCTCCTACTTCGACAGCCTGGCAACGCGAGGCAAAGGGAGCTTCCAGGCCGCAGAGCCATACTGCGAGACTTTCATGGACCTGACGCATGACTTGTTATGGGAGCAAGCCGGCCAGCGAGTGCGAGCTATACCGGAGGGCTACAGCGCGCCTGTTATCTATAATGCAATGGAAGGCCAGGGCGCGGCCTGCGCCAAGCCGAACACCACTGCCCTCGACAGCGCCTTCGAGGTGGGTAGCTTCCATTGCGCTTGCGTGCTACAGTCCGACGTGGCCGACGGCATGAAAGTACGCTCCGCCGCTCGCATGTTGGCAATGCAAGCAGGTGACCTGCCCACACCATCCACTATACAGTCGCAGACGGTGGACCTCTTCAGCGCAGCCACTATCCAGAATACAGGCGGTCAAAGCAGGCGGCGTAACTTCACCCCTGTGTTCAATGATGATCTGGGACTTGGAGTCGATAGTTCGCAAGCTCATCGACCGACGACCGAAGAACACGCCCCTAATGGCCACATAGCACAGGACACCTCAACTAGCCAACTGCAAACAGTGCTCAACCCCGACCTGCATGAGAAGGCCGTATTTGACGGCATGGGGCAGGCGTGTGTCGAATTGCTGCTCACTATGGCGCAGCAAGTGCGCGCCATGCAGCCCGGCGACATACTCAAGGTGGTCACTGACGACCCTGCGGCCCGTGAGGACCTGGGCGCATGGTGCCGCATGACCGGCAATGAACTTGCGGGCACGGTCAAAGGCAAAGGTTATGCCAGCTACTATGTCCGGCGCACCCAACTATGACGCATGATAATAATATCCAGGCCGATATAGTGGTAGATGCTGGACACCTGGGTTGCGGTGAATTGCTCGTATTGCTGCATGGCGAGATGCGCCTCATTTCGCCGGGACAAGTGTTAGAGGCTGTAACTTACGATCCTGGAGCAAAGGAAGACCTTCCCGCGTGGTGTCGCTTGCTAGGTCATACTCTGCTCGGAGAGCAGGCTGGCCACTACTTTATTCGCAGAGGACCAATTACATAAAGGAGAACCACAATGGCAAAGATGGTAGTTAGCATCACCCACGCAAAGGACAATACGGACAAGGCAACAGTTGGGTTTGTTGTCGCCAACGCAGGGGTGGTGAGCGGTGTTGAAACCGTCGTATTCCTCAGCACTGAAGCCGTACACCTATCCCAGCAGGGCTATTCCGACGACATCCACGAAGAGGGCTTCAAACCTCTGAAAGAGCTAGTGGAGAGCTTCACAAGCAACGGCGGCATGATCTGGGTCTGCTCACCTTGTTTCACCCGAAGGGGGTTGTCTGAAGATAAACTGGTAAATAACGCAATCATAGTTGGCGGCGCGAAGCTGGTAGAGTTCCTCAGCCAGGGCGCAAGCTGCATAACATACTAAAGTTGTGTAACACTTAAGCAGGCTGCGTAATACCTCTGTAAGGTAAAAGGTCCATACTGCTTCTTAGCCAGCCATTGATGTCTCTCGGTGGGGTATTACTGTTGGACTTTATGCTTGGAGGAGAACAGATATGTCTACGAAAGTTATGCTCAGGCTCTCTCTATTGGCGGCCTTTGTGCTAGGAGCAGTTATGGCGCCTGGCGAATCAGGTTATGCACAGGGCGGATCGCGCTTATTCCCGGAGACGGGCAAGACAGTGAAGGGCAAGTTCCTGGACTACTGGAACACTCATGGCGGCTTACCGCAGCAGGGCTTCCCCATCTCCGAGGAGATGCAAGAGGTCAGCGACACCAATGGCCGGACCTACTCTGTGCAATACTTCGAGCGCGCAGTATTCGAGATGCACCCTGAGAACCAGCCTCCCTTCGATGTGCTGCTCTCTCTGCTTGGCAACTTCCTGTACAAGCAGAAGTACCCGAGCGGCGCGCCTAACCAGAAAGTTAGCATTGATAACCCTCTCAAGTTCAACGAAACCGGCAAGACATTGGGCGGCAAGTTCCGCGCCTACTGGGAGCAGAACGGCGGGCTGGCCCAACAGGGCTTCCCCATCTCCGAGGAGTTCCAGGAGAAGAACGACTTAGATGGTAAGACCTACATGGTGCAATACTTCGAGCGCTCGGTCTTTGAGATACACCCTGAGAACGCGGGCACGCGATTCGAGGTGTTGTTGAGCCAGCTCGGCACGTTTCGGTTCAGAGCGAAGTACGCTCAAGGTACTGCCACGCCTCAGCCTACACGCGTAGCGCCGTCGCCAACCAGGATACCTCCTTCGCCGACACGTCCCGCGCCTACTGCTACGTCGAGGCCGGTTGCAACGCCTGTCCCAGTCGAGTCGCCAACGCCCTAAAGGATAACCCCTACATGGTGAGGCTGCTAGCAGCGTTTAGCTCATTCGAGGGTAACCCAAGTACAGAGCCTGTAATGGGCGCTGTTAGCGTGCTTCTCTCCTAATAAGATGACAGCCGACATGACAGCCAACAGAGTGGACACCAATCTTACGCAGTGAACAAAACAACGACGAGGTTGCCCGCTTCACATACACTGTGGACGCTTTTGGATACCTGTGGATGAATACCTCTCCAATTCTGGATCAGTAAGTTGAGGTTCGAATCCTTGCGCCCCAGCCAATAAAATAGGCACGAATCTGGCTCAGACGCTCTAATGTCTGAGCCTTTTTGTCTGTTCTGGACGTATTATGACGACTCCATAAGCATCTCTTCAAGTTAAAGTTCAAGGTATTCGGCTTCGGCCTATTGACAATCGCTAAATTTGGTGATAGACTTTGTTAATCCAGTGGACTAACAAACTATGAGTTGGGCTTAGAGATGTCAAGCCTGCAAAAGGCCACGCAGCAACAAACTAAAACACACAATAGTCGCCTGGTCCTCAAAGCCATTTATGACCAGAGGCAGATTAGTCGTGCCGATATATCTCGCCTCACCAGTCTTACCAGGACTACAGTCTCCGACCTGGTCACCGAGTTACAGGGCAAAGGTCTTGTAGAGGAGATAGGCTACGGGCAGTCGAGAGGCGGGCGATCCCCTATCTTGTTGAGCGTTATTGACGATGCGCGCCACCTGATCGGCATCGATCTGGAGAACGACGAACTCCGCGGGGCAGTAGTCAATCTTCGCAATGAGATAATAAGCTCCGCCAGCCAGCCTCTCCACAGCCGCGAAGGTGACGAGGCTCTGATGCTCCTCTATGAACTGGTGGACAAGCTAATCGCAACTACGGACAAGCCTCTGCTGGGCATCGGTGTTGGAACCCCTGGTCTGGTCGATCCAAGCAATAAGGTTGTACTCCGAGCCGTCAACCTCAACTGGCGAGGTATGCCGTTGGGCGATCTCCTTCAGGAGCGTTATGACCTGCCTGTTTATGTCGCCAACGACAGCCAACTGGCCGCCCTGGCCCAATACATGTTCGGTGCCAACAAGTACGACAGCGATTTGATTGTGGTGAAGGTAGGGACAGGTATTGGTGCCGGGCTAATACTTGGCGGTCGCCTTTTCCACGGTGACGGGTTCGGAGCCGGAGAGATTGGCCATATTAGCGTGGTAGAGAATGGGCAGCAGTGTCGTTGCGGTAACCTGGGTTGCCTGGAAACAGTTGCCAGCACTCCCGCCCTGATCAAGAGGGTACATGCATTGGCCCAATCAGTGCCTGGTTTAGTATCGAATAGCCTTGCAGGAAGTGCCGACGAGCTAACCCTCGATTCAGTTCAAGAGGCTTTCGAGTCCGGGCACCCCGCCGCCATGCAGGCCGTGCTTGAAGAGGGTCGTTATCTCGGTATTGCTGCTGCCAACCTGGTAGGTACTCTCAATGTGCATCGCATAGTCTTTTTGAGCCCGCTCGCCCGCTTTGGGACCCCACTTCTAGATGTCATCCGGCAGGAAATGCTCAGGAGGGTACTACCTACGCTCGCTCAAGACACCGAGATCGAATTGATAGACCTCCGGCCTGAAATGGTCATCCTTGGAGCTTCGGCGCTCTTGATGAGCCATGAACTCGGTCTTAGACTGGCCCAGTAGCACGATGAACGGCCATCGCAAGTAGAGGAAACCAGAGAGGAAGTAAATTTGGCTTACAGGTCTTTTATTCCCGAATGCAGTTTTCTTCATCGCATACTGTTTTAAACCTATTGACAAAGCAAATTTCCTGTGATATTATGAGAGCGCTCCCATACATTAGGGGTGGGCCCTTTCATATGTGCCTATGATGACCGATAATTGATGCTCAATATGGGGCGTTCTATGAGAGCGCTCCCACAAAGCGCAATGGAGTCGTTTAATATATGCCCTCTACATTGGAAGAAATCGCCAAACACGCCGGTGTGTCCCGCTCTACCGTTTCCCGGGTGATGAATGATCATCCTAATGTAGCCCAGGAAACGAGGGCGCGTGTCCTATCAGTAGCAGAACGCCTCAAGTACCAGCCTAATATCGCGGCGCGGAGCCTGGCTGCCGGGCGCACCCGTATCCTTGGCCTGGTTATTCCTATGGGTGTCTCCGCGCTATTCACGGACCCCTACTTTCCCCTCCTCATTCAAGGTATCTCGTCTGCCTGTAGCTCTAATGATCATTCAGTGATGCTCTGGATTGCGGAGCCTGAATATGAGCGCCGCACGATTCGCCAGGCGTTGCAAGGAGGCATGATTGACGGTGTCATCCTTGCCTCCGCGCTGATGGACGACCCGATGTTGGAAGCATTGCGAAAGCGTGGCCTGCCGTTCATCCTGGTCGGACGGCATCCAACCGATGACCAAGTTAGCTATGTCGATGTGGACAACAGGAGCGCGGCTCGCGACATGGTCGCCTACCTCATACGTTTGGGCTACGAGCGCGTCGCTACCATTACCGGTCCCAAGAATATGATCGCAGGTGCTGACCGATTGCACGGCTATCTCACCGCCCTGCGGGAGCGAAGAGTAGCTCACAATGCTGATTTGATTGTTGAAGGAGATTTTACCGAAGAAGGTGGATACGTGGCAATGCAGCAATTGCTGCCTTTTGCGCCCGACGCTGTCTTTGCCGCTAGTGACGCAATGGCGGTAGGCGCGCTACGGGCATTGCGGGATGCTGGCAAGCGAGTCCCCGATGACATTGCAATTACAGGATTTGATGACGTGCCATTTGCCGCCCGTACGGACCCGCCACTAACCACGATCAGGCAGCCCATTCAGCCTATGGGAGCTCTCGCTGCTGAGACCCTGATCAATATGATCAGTCACCCGGATGGCCAGCCACACCGAGTCCTCATGCCGACGGAATTGATCATTCGCGCGACCTGTGGCTCGAATGTCAGAAGGCGGAAGGCAGTAAACAGCAAGCAGTAATGTGAAGGGGATTAGATACGGCCCCGGTATGTTTTCTGTAACGACATAGCGCATCTGGATAGAGACAATTGCACAACGCCCAAGTATGAACCAGAATATTCGGCGTCAAAGGAGGTGGTAACACTGCCAATTTAGGTGAAAGATACGGTAGGTAATGGTATACCCACAAGTTCTCTAACTCGAAGGAGGATACTAAAAATGGCAAAGTTGAAACCACGTAAAGTTTATCTGGCAGTCCTGGCGCTGGTGCTCATGCCCCTGCTTGCAGCCTGTGGAACTACGGCCGATACGCCGACTGCCGTTGTAGTCCCAACCGCAACCACAGCCCCCGCGGCTCCCGAGGCCACAAATACTACCGCACCGGCGGCTGATGCTACAGACACACCTGCCGCGGTATCGCTTACACCGACCGTGCCGCCTACAGTGCTGGCGGGTGGCGAAGGGTGCGC
>JBBRVL010000258.1:0-6050 GCA_038246925.1 Chloroflexia bacterium | reverse complement strand
GGTTATTAGTGAGGCTTGGTAGGGGCTGAAGCTCACGCGCTCCTCGCCGCCGAATAGATACGCGCGGCTCACTCTGGTTGGAGCGACTGCGGTAGGCGATCAGGTCGCTATCAGTCCCGACTGACGCCGGTGACCATCGTGGGCCTGGCCCCTGCCCGTACTCACTGAGGCCCGTACCAACCGGCTGTTGTTCGGTGCGGAAGGGGGTGGCCTTTGCCGAGCGAACATCGAATATCTGGAGCGCGCCGTTAATCGACTCGGTATGCACAAGTGTATGGCTGTCGGGCGACCAGTCCGGCTCGCCACCTGCCACTTCTATGACCTCACCTTCCTTGCCGGGTGAAACCGGCCATCTCATTATCTGCATCGGGTTGTTGACACCTGAGACAACCACCCAGTAACCGTCAGGCGACCACTGCACCACACGCTCGTAAGACGCGCCGCGAGGCACCGCTCCATAAGCTGTGCTGTTTATCTCAGCAGGCGCGCCCCCAGACGCCGGTACGTACCACGACTTTTCCCCTCCGATTATGCTTGGGTCCAAAGTAATAAAGCCGAGGTTAGAACTATCAGGCGTCCAGCCGATGCGCTGGCGGTCGGCCAACTCGCCGGAGAAGAGCTTGCGCGACTCACCTCCGTCGGAAGCGACTGCATAAAGATCGCTATTCGACAGCCACGCAACCAGGGTGCCGTCTGGCGAAGGCACGGGCGCTGAGGTTACAGGCAGGTCGGCCAGTTGCTTCTCGCCGGAACCGTCGGGCTGGATGGCCCACAGCCCGGACGAGCGAACGAAGTAAATAGTGCCTGGTGGAACTGCCAGGGGGGTAAACTCGCGCTCCGGCTCGATGCGGACAGGCGTCCCTCGAACAGCATCAACACTTTCGGGGTTCTGTGAGCCTGGGGTAGCGGTAGGTAGCTCGGGAGGAGGCTTGGGCACGTCGCAAGCGGAAAGTAAAAAGCTGGATAGAAGCAAAGTTAGAGCAAGACCGAAAAAGCGGCGCATGATCGAGTATAGCACACGAGATATGTTCGCTTTAAGGAGCAGCAAGGTTAATAGATGGTGACCAGCGACCAGCGACCAGTGACCAGTCGTCGGTAATTCACGCGTAAATCGGGTATAATTAGATGTGAGATTTAGCCTGGTTATGTGCGTGAGAGAAACGAGAGAATGATGAACGCGAGAGAGCATTTATATAAGTCAGAAGCACTGGTTATCAAGAGGTCTGATCTTGGCGAGGCGGACAAGATATTGACTATCTTCACGCCTCACTTCGGTAAGCTGCGGGTAGTCGCCAAGGGGGTGCGTAAGGTAACAAGCCGCCTGGCGGGCCACGTGGAATTATTCACAAGAAGCCAGATGCTACTCGCGAAGGCGCGCAACCTTGATATCGTCACTCAGAGCGAGACGATGGATGCCTACCGCCCTCTGCACGATGATCTCTCGCGTATCGCTCACGCCTCATATGCGGCCGAGTTGCTGGATGCTCTTACACCTGACGCTCTTGAGAACTACCCTGTCTATAAACTGATGGTAGAAACGTTGCGGCTTCTTTCAGAGGACGCCGATGCGGATCGGGTGCTGCGCTGGTTCGAGCTTCAACTTCTAGGTTACATGGGATACGCGCCTGAACTTGGTAAGTGCGTGGAATGCCGCAACGACCTCGCGCCTACTGTCAATGGCTTCAGCGCGAGCCTCGGCGGAGTGGTGTGCGACTCGTGCAGGCGGGCAGGAGTGGGGCGCGATCTGTCGGTGAACGCGCTAAAGGTGCTGCGCCTAATGCAGCGAAACTCTTACGCTAGCGTCAGCCGAGTGCGCCTTGATCCCGAGCTTCAGGCCGAATTGCAGGGCACTACCCAAAGCTATATCACATACATCCTGGAACGAGAGCTAAGGTCCACACACTTCGTGAAAATCACCGGCATTGAACTGTAATTGCATGGACAGGGTTTACATGCGTGCGCGAAGCCGATTATGCATGTCATTCTATGTTGTGTCTAAGCATTAGAAGTTAGGCGGAAAAGTCTGATTTGTCATTCTGAACGAAGTGAAGAATCAGTCTCCTTAGCACAGACTCACCCGCAGTGATTCTTCACTTCGTTCAGAATGACAGTACTGGCCTGGTACGCAAGGAACGAGACTCTTCATTAGTGAAGGATGACAAGGGAAGCTCATTATCTTGGGCTTAACTTCTCACGTATCTCGTTTCTCGTTTCTCGTTTCGTAAGCCTTAGCTCCTACTTCACCAGGAGAGCTTCCATCTCCTCCGCATCCAGCACCCTGCCGTTTACGTCACGGGCGCGATCACTGCACAGGTAGGCGATCATCTGGGCGGGGCGCTCGGGAGGGACGAGACGGCCTTTTTGCTTGTAGGCGGCGAAGATGGCCCGTAATTCGGGCGGCATGGCATCCGGTGGGCGGCTGCGAAGGTCCTCTTGCATGCGCGTGTCGACCACGCCCGGACGCAGCGCGATAGCTACAACACCAACCAATGCACCTTCGGCGGCAATCAGGCGCGTGAAATGCTCAACCCCTGCCTTGGCGACGCTGTAGGGACCCATCGCAGGCACAGCCGTAGCCGCGCTGCCGGACGAAATATTTATGATCCGGCCCCATCTGCGCCGAGCCATATCGTGGAAGGCCTCACGCGAGCAGAGGAACGTCCCGGTCAAGTTCACGTCGATGGCCTGCTGCCACTCAGCAAGGCTCAGGGAAGTCAGAGGCTTGGTCGCGCCGCTATCGCCCGCATTGTTGATAAGGATATCTACGCCGCTCCACCGCCTGCGTATAGTGTCGAAAGCCTCGATAACGTCACGCTCATTGGTGACGTCAGCCCGGATCGCCATCGAGCGTCCAACCCCATACTGCTGGCGAATAAGCCACGTAGTCTCCTCGACTTCGGGCAACGACCTGGCAAGCGCGGCGACTTTCGCTCCCTGCTCAGCTAAAGCGAGTGCGGTAGCTCTACCCAACCCACGGCCACCACCCGTTACCAGGGCGACTTTGCCTTCTAGCTCCATTGCTCGACCTCCATCGTTGGCCTGTCTGCCCACATCTTAGCATGCAAGCAAACGGCTGTCCAGAGGAAGGTCTCTCTTGTGAGTGTTCAGAGTTGAATTCACCGCAGAGACGCAGAGGATTTTATATAGGGTTGTGCGTAGCTACCAGGGATTAGGGATTAGGGATTAGGGGTTAGGGACGATAACAAGACAACGGCCAACTATTCTAATCTCTGCGTCTCTGCGGTGAACTATTTGCTATACCAACGAACACTTTCGGCCTCTTATGTTCTCTGCGTTCTCCGTCTCTTTATGGTAAAAAGAGAAAGCCAATGTGGTCACTATTTTTCAGGAGGCGATATGGCGGTCGATGGGGTCAGCGCGGTTCGATATAAGGGCGGAGTGCTGTGCGTGGAAGGTGTGGCTGTCGATGAGCTTGCTGAGCGATATGGCACGCCGCTCTACGTGTACAGCGCGTCGGCGCTTGAAAAGCAATACCGAAGACTGGAAGAGAGCCTGGGTGGGTTAGCGAAGAAAGTGCTGATTTGCTACGCGCTCAAGGCTAACGCCAACTCGGCGCTGGGTGGTATGCTCGCCGGGTGGGGTGCGGGGGCCGACGTCGTCTCCGGTGGTGAGATTTACCTGGCACGTAAGATGGGATTCCCGCCTGATCGCATCGTATTCGCGGGTGTCGGCAAGACCCGAAGGGAGATGGCTGAAGCATTGGATGCGGGAGTACGTGCCTTCCACGTGGAGTCAGCGGGTGAGATGGAAGCCCTGGCATCGGTCGCTGAGGAAATGGGCAAGGTGGCCCCGGTAGCGGTCAGGGTGAACCCAGATGTACAAGTAGACACACACCCGTATATCACTACCGGCACAAAGGCGAACAAGTTCGGGGTCAGCCCTTCCGAAGCACTCAATCTCATCAGGCAAGCAGAGGCATCCGCATCGCTCAGACCGCTGGGGTTACACGCGCATATCGGCTCCCAACTTCCCAGGGTGCAGCCGATGATAGAATCTGCCCGCCGCCTGCTGGAGCTATGGGATGCTCTTGCCTCCGAGGGTATACGTTTGACGGAGCTTGATATCGGGGGTGGACTGGGTATCACTTACAGGCCGGGGGATCAACCCGAAGGGCCGGAAGCGCTGGCCTCGGGATTGCGCCCTCTTCTGGCGGGAAGAGAGCTTGATCTTGTACTTGAGCCGGGACGCTTTATCATTGGACCCGCGGGCGCGCTCATCACGACCGTGCTTTATGTCAAGCGGAGTGGCGTGGGCAGCGAGCGTCACACGTTTGTGGTGGTCGATGCAGGCATGAACGATCTGCTACGACCTTCTCTCTACAACGCCTGGCACCCGGTGTGGCCCGCCAGGGAAAAAGAGCTAGAGAGCGGAGAAACAGTAGATGTAGTCGGTCCGGTATGCGAGTCGTCCGACGTTCTCGCTTATGAGAGAAAGCTGGGCAACGTGCAGGCCGGGGACGTGCTGACTATTGGGCAGGCGGGGGCATACGGCTTCTCGATGGCCTCGAACTACAACGGCCGTCCGAGGCCCTCCGAACTGCTGGTAAGCGGCAGAGATGTGAAGGTAATACGAGAGCGCGAAACATACGAAGACCTCAGTTAGACACGTAGGAGCAGGCTTGTCGCGCATCTCGCACGCATCTCTGTGGTATACTATCTCGCAATGCGAAAGGAAGCGTCACGGGAGGAGGACTCGACGAGGCAGGTCAGCCCCGATGGGGAGACCAGCCATATACCTGTTGTCCCTTCCCCACAGGCCGAAATTACTCCCACTACCGAAGAACCTTCCGAGGAGCCTGCGCCCACTTCACAGTCACACCAAACGAAAGTCTTTTCAGCCACATCTGCCGTGCCCGAAGAGACGGTGCCGATGCAGATTTCGGCGTGGACTCAGCCCGTACCCGTCGCAGCCGAGCCGCCGGGCAAGCCTCCGCCGCTAAGACGTAGAGATCCACACACAGGCACCTCAGGAAGGCAAACGGAACTCAATCCCCGGCCTGGCCTCTTCACCGGCGAGCTACGCAGAGCGCTGCCGCAGTGGACCCTGCCCCTGGTAACTTTCCAGCCGGTCAGCGTCTGGCTGGGGGCGCGCATTGGCCTCACGTTGCTGGCCTTTCTCGCCGGCCTGATGCTGCCTGGCCTCCCTCCTAAAGGGACAGCCAACTGGTACGGTTCGCCCGGTGGTCCAGTGCTTACCGGCTTCGTTGACCGCATCGGCGGGGTGTGGACGCGCTGGGACGGCCAGTGGTACCTCAAAATCGCCACCGAGGGGTACAGCCGCGATGATGGCTCGGCGGCGTTCTTCCCTCTCTATCCCTGGTTAGTACAGGTCATCGGCTGGATGGCCGCCGAGCGCTATATATGGGCGGGAATACTCCTGTCAGCACTATTCTTCCTGGGTGCGCTCATACTGCTGCACCGCCTGGTGCGTCTCGATTTCCACCCCGAAGACGCAGGGCGCACGGTCTTCTACCTGGCCGCTTTTCCAACGGCCTTCTTCTTTTGGGCAGTCTACAGCGAGTCACTGTTCCTCTTTCTGGCGGTGGCTGCCTTGCTTACCATGCGTACCGGCAGATGGTGGTGGTCAGCTGTAGCCATATCGTTCGCCGTATGGACCCGTACCACCGGCGTGCTTCTACTGCTCCCTTTTTCGTGGGAGCTTTTCAGGGCATACCGTCCGCAGATGCCGAAAGAGCCAGACGCCATGCCCCCGCCCCGACCTCACCCGCTCACGGCAGCCACTCTCCTCTTACCTCTGCTTTCGATAGTGGCGTTGCTTGGCTGGTCAGCGTTCCAGTTCGGCGACCCTTTTGCTCCTCTCAACGCCCAGACAGGGTGGAACCGGCACTTCTCATGGCCGTGGCAGACAGTAGGCGACGCCTTCAAGGAAGCCAACGCCATGCCCTTCCAGTTCCAGCCTGAGAACCAGAGCTGGACATACCTGGCGGCACTCATCTTCGCATTCGGGGTGGGTGCATTGGCGCTTAGATGGCTCCGGGGCAGCTACAATCTCTACCTGTGGGCGGGCAT
>JBBRVL010000257.1:0-6067 GCA_038246925.1 Chloroflexia bacterium | reverse complement strand
CTTTATGAGGCTGCTGACTGTGCCTTTGACTATGAAGGCGCTGAAATCTTCGCGCAATATGCAGCAGATTCAACCCCTCGTGAAGGAGATACAGAAGAAGTACGGCAAAGACAAGGCCAAGCAGCAGGAAGAGACGATGAAGTTGTACCGCGAGTACAACATCAACCCGGCTGCAGGCTGCTTTCCAATGCTCGTGCAAATGCCGATTTTCATCGGCCTATACAGCGCGCTCCAATTCACCTTACAGGCTAGCACAGGTACAGAAGCACAGATAGCAGTTCATACCGCCACGCTCCAATCTATATTACTCAACCCCGACTGGGTGCGATTCGCAAACTTTAGTGTGCCCTTCGGGTGGCTCCCCAGCCTGGCCAAGCCGGACCCACTGTTCATCTGGCCTGTGCTGTCGGGTATCTTCCAGTTTATCCAGAGCCGCATGGCGATGCCGATACGCGATCCAAACAACCCGATGGACCCGCAGATGAAGATGATGAACGGCATGATGCAGTTCATGCCTATCTACATCGTCTTTATCTCGTCCAACTTCCCGGCAGGTACAGTTATTTACTGGGCGTTCTCGAGTCTGTTCGGCGCGGTTCAGCAATACTTCATCACAGGGTTCGGCAGTCTACCGGACTTGCCGGGTCTTGGCTTCCTACCTCGCAAGCCGATCACACCGCCCAAACCGCCTCCCGCACCCCCAGTGCTGGAGGGTGCGCCCCGCAAGCAAGGTATGATGGCCCGCATGATGGACAAGGCGTTGGAAGCCCAGCAGGCACAAAAGGCAGTTCAGGCCGACGCGACAGCCACAACGAGCTCGTTGAGCGTGGAAGAGCCGGAAGAGCGTCCAAAGGGGACCGGCAAAGGGAGCCAACCGCAAGTAAAGCCTGTGCCTTCCACAACATTAAAATATGCCTCAGACCTGCGCCACAGGGGCAACGGGTCAGGTAATGGCTCAACAAATGGGGTCGCGGCAGAAGCAACCAAATTGCCACGCAAAAAGAAGAGCAAGAAGTAAGTCACTAAATTTTAGATTTTAGATTTTGGGTTTTGGATTGACGGGCTTCTTTCTAATCCAAAACCCAAAATCTAAAATCCAAAATCCAAAATCCCGACGGAGGAACAAGGAATTGCGACAGGTGGATATACAGGCCCTTAGCGTAGAGGAAGCCGTACGGCTCGCCCTCGAACAATTGGGGCGCACGCGCGACCAGGTAAAGGTAGAAGTGCTGGCCACCGACCCGAACGGTGAGGAAGTGCTGGTGCGAGTGACCGCTCCTGACCTCCCAGGCGGAGGTGGGCACGAGGAAGTTTCGCCACGGCAGCGGCGAGAAGGTATGGGCAGGGGTGACCGAGGCGACAGAGGTGGGCGGCCTGACATGAGGCGAGACGGACCGCCGAGGGGCAACAGAATGGAGAGGCCGCCGAGGCCGAAGTTTGAAGGGCTGCCCCTTGAGGACCTGACAGAGGAAGATGTGCCCCTTGACAGCTCTTTGCAGGTCACTGAGGATGCATCGGGCGAGCATATGACGCCCCAGGACGCCGTCGCTCCTATCGCCGCGGAGATACTCCAGAAGATAATGATCGGCATGAGGATGCGAGGCACCATCACGAGGCGAGAGCCTGCCGACGAAGGTGAGGCTGCTTTCCCGGACGACCAGGATTCGGTAGTCCTGAACGTCACCGGGCTGAACGAGCGCGACCAGGGTATCCTGATAGGACGACGCGGCGAAACGCTCGACGCACTCCAATTTCTGCTCAATATTATCCTGGGCCGAAAGGTAGACCTGTGGGCGCGTGTGATTGTCGATGTCGAGGGCTACAGGCTGCGCCGCAAATTGGCGCTGATTAACCTGGCACGCAGGACTGCCGAACAGGTACAACTGCGCAAGCAGGCCATCCCGCTCGAAGCTATGTCGGCACATGAGCGCCGTATCATCCACATGACGCTATCCGAGCACCCTGAGGTCGTCACAGAATCGACAGGCGCCGAGCCTGAGCGTCGTATAGTGGTGATGCCGAGGTAGATAGCATCTCAAATGGCAGTGGGGCAGCCCAACGGCTGCCCTTTTTGCTCATCACTTTAGTTTGTAGCTGACAGCTGACGCCCGATAGCTGAAAGCTAATTCGTAATTTACAGGAGGATAACAATGCCAAAGGCTGAAAGAAACGCAGAGGTACAGTGGAAAGGGAATTTGCTGCAAGGTGCGGGCACCATCACGCGCACAGGAAGCGGAGCGTTCGGCAACCTGCCGGTCACCTGGGCAGCCCGCACCGAAAGCTCAGATGGAAAGACCAGCCCCGAAGAATTGCTGGCAGCGGCTCATGCCTCATGCTTCTCGATGCAGTTCGCCAGTGCATTGAGCAAGGCGGGCCACGCACCGGAGGAGTTGAACGTCAGCGCCACCTGCACATTCGAGCCGCCCAAGATCACCACAATGCGCCTTGAAGTGCGCGGACGCGTACCAGGGATCGATCAGGATGAGTTCCAACGCCTGGCTGATGAGGCCGAAGGAAAGTGCCCCGTATCGAACGCGCTACGCAATAACCTCGATATACAAGTCAAGGCCCATTTGGAGTAAGTGTTCAGATTGAGGGTGGTGTAGGTGTAGGGGCACCCCTGTGTGGGTGCCCTGGTAATGTAGAGATTCTATTTCCTCACAGGGCACCCACACAGGGGTGCCCCTACCGAGGCTTTTACCCTAAGCTCATCATGGCACGGCATCTTTTGTGCTGTGATATAATCTTTTCTTGAACCACAGTTGCTTTAGACTGAAGGTAGATTCTCGCCTTGCCAAATCCAAAGCCTGATGAGTCAGGGCAAAGCAGCAACGATGCACGCAGCCTCGACGCCGACCGAATGAGCACAGACCACACAAGCCTGGTACCCGACTACCTTGTCCTCGGCCACGTCACGAAGGACCTGGCATGGGAGGGCAATGATGCGTCGCCTGGCGGTACGGTGACGTATGCGGCGATCACCGCTCAACGGCTCGGATTGCAGGCAGCGATTGTGACGGCGTGCGCACCCCAGGACGATCATCTGCTTGAGGCAGCACGGCAGGAGGGGGTGTGGGTATATGTGGCAAGCTCCCCGTTCACGACCACCTTCCGCAACATATACGATGAAGAGGGCAAGCGTACCCAGGTCATCTTCGCGCAAGCTGCTACTATCCACTTGAGAGATGTGCCTCGACCGTGGCTGCGTGCGCCTATAGTCCACCTCGGCCCCGTGGCGCAAGAGCTATCTGACGACATGGCGCCCCACCTGCCCGACTGCCTGCTGGGGGTGACGCCACAAGGCTGGATGCGTAGTTGGGACAACGCGGGAGTGGTTGAGCATTCAGCATGGCCCCCACCATCAGAGCTTGACAATCTGCCACCCAATAGCTTCCTGGTAGTAAGTATCGAGGACCTCGGCTACGATCCGCAGCTTATAGAGCATTATGTCAAGTTAGCCCCGCTCGTGGCGATCACACAAGCGGCAAATGGCGCCTATATACATAGTGGAGAGGAGAGCATCATAATCCCATCGTTTGAGACAGATATAGTTGATGCCACGGGAGCAGGAGATGTTTTTGCTAGCGCACTCTTCGCCCGCTACCACGAGACAGGCGACCTGGAAGAGTCAGCACGCTTCGCTCATGCCGCCGCAGCCTGCGCTATCGAAGGGATGGGAACATCCACGGTACCGGACCGCGCAACCGTGGAGAAGCGGATGGGGATTGCGGGAATTATGAATTATGAATTATGAATTAGAGAACGCCTAAATCCCTAACCCCTAACCCCTAATCCCTAACAAGACATGTACGAAGACACCATCGCAGCAATCGCAACGCCGCCTGGAGAGGGTGGAATAGGCACGATCAGGTTGAGCGGGCCTCTGGCATCTGTTATTTTGTCTCGCCTGTTCATGCCTGCCTCCAGGATTGAGGTTGCGCCGGGAGGGTGGGAGTCACACAAGCTGGTGTTCGGCTTTGTGTATGACCCCAGAAGCCAAGAGCGTGTAGACGAGGTGCTGGCTGTATTGATGCGCGCACCGCACTCTTATACCCGCGAGGATGTCGTAGAGATCGATTGTCACGGTGGGACTGTGCCTGTGCAGAGGGTGCTCAGGCTCTGTTTAGGGGAAGGCGCACGGCTCGCTCAACCCGGAGAGTTTACGCTGAGAGCGTTCCTGAGCGGGCGGTTAGACCTCGCGCAGGCAGAGGCTGTGCTGGACGTTGTGCAGTCTCGCACGGATGAAGGTCTGCGCCTGGCCGTGGAGCAGTTAGGCGGCGGTATATCGAGCCGGGTGAAAGGCATCAGAGCGAGGCTACTGCACGCGCTCGCCCACCTGGAGGCGACAATAGACTTCCCGGAAGATGACGTCCCACCCGCCGACGTATCTCCCGAACTATCCGAGGCATTACAAGACCTCGAAGCGCTGATCATGAGCGCGAGCACAGGCATCATTTTCAGGCAGGGAGTACGCACGGCGATAGTCGGGAGGCCAAACGTGGGCAAGTCGAGCCTGTTGAACGCCCTGCTCAGAACCGAGCGTGCCATCGTCACCGAGATAGCGGGCACGACACGGGATACACTGGAAGAAGTCGCCAACATACGGGGAGTGCCGCTGGTGCTGACAGACACCGCGGGGCTGCGTCGAGATGGGAGCACAAAGGACCCTATTGAACGAATCGGCATGGACCGCACCCGGCGTGCCCTGGCTGAAGCCGACCTTGTGCTGGTGGTGCTTGATGGGTCGGAGCCTTTCACACCGGACGACCTGGCCCTATTGCGCGAAATAACAGAGCAACAGCCTGCGATGAGCCTGGCCGTCGTGAACAAGATTGACCTGCCGCAACAGCTTGATCTGGTGAGCCTCCATAACACCCTCGGAGGGATTGAGGTAGTGGAGACATCGGCGGCTCAGAGTGGGGGCACCGATAAACTGGAGGAGAAGCTGGCGGAACTCGTATTGAGCGGCAGAGCTACCCCCAGGCCGGGCGATGCCACTATTACCAGTGTACGCCACCGTGACGCGCTCAAAAGAGCCAGAGAGTATACACAGTCGGCTCTAAGCGCTGCGGGTGCTGGAACGCCTGCTGCGTTTATAGCGGTTGACCTGCACAGCGCGCTCAATGCCCTCGGCGAGATTACGGGCGAGACGGTGGGCGAAGATCTGCTGGACGAGATATTCCGCAACTTCTGCATTGGGAAGTAGCTCTTTTTGCCATGATGTGGCGCAATCATCTCCTCTGCGGGAATGAACAGGCCACAAGAGGCCCCAAATACACCTAAACCTTCCATCAGTGGATTGGATGTGGAAATAGCCCATCATAGTAAAGACGTTGGGTATAATATGATTCCTATCTACGCCACGCAGTTTTGAAAGGACATGATTATGGGTACCAGACATATTGAGCCTCGCCCGCCTCAGACTAAGGTAAAGCATAATATACTTGGTCAGTATATTGGACGTTGGGGTGGAATCATACTGCGTGGACTGACGCACAATTCCCGCTATTTCACGCCACAGATTCCGCCTCATTTTGTGTATGTAGATTGCGACGCTTCCCATGGTCGCTATGACGGAGAGCTAGAGGACCATCGCGCTGGGCAAGTCACATCTGGTAACGTTTTTGGCTCGGCCATCATTGGTATACAAGGGCTCGACAAACTGGCAGAGCATGCCAGTCATGTGCATGGAATCCATGTGCTCACCAACTCTATTCTTATTGAGAAGGACCCTGCCATCTATGCCGAACTGAAGAAGTCACTAGAGTTAGCTGGATATACTTATAGGGTCAGGGAAACCGCCAATTTCGCTTCTCTGAAGGATGGAGAAATCGCACTCATCAATGGTGATTCTACGGCCATGGCGCCACAGCTTGTAAGATATACACAGAAGTCGAGCATTACCTATTCGCTGTATCTTATTGACCCTTGGGGCGCAAGTGGCGTGCCGTTGCAGCGCTTCGTTGCCCCAATCATTACTCAGAGGCGCCATGATGTAATTCTATACATGCCGTATTACGATCTGCATAAAAAGAGCGGCTTAATAACGAAGACCAACCTCACAGAG
>JBBRVL010000256.1:0-6072 GCA_038246925.1 Chloroflexia bacterium | reverse complement strand
GTGGTCGATGTACGGTCACGCTCACTGGGACGGTCTGCCTTTGTTTTCTTTGTGGGTTTCGGCTTGATGCCGGTTACAACACCTATGGGAACTCCGTCTCTGCCTTCCCTTGTCACTTGGAGGAGCCTGTAACCCTCTTCACTCTCGTACACCGCGAGATAGCCTTGCTCGATCAACTCGGTTATCGCCTTGTCTATCGAGGTTGGTCGCGCACCCGCCAACGCGCCGAAGTGCTTCACGCGGTCGGCTGTTATATTGCTGGCCGCCGAGCCTGACAAGGCTTTGATGAGGCTTGGTCTTCCCACGTTGAAGGGGAAGCTGTCCAGGCATTCGACAATCACCTGGCCGGGGTTGGCTGGCAGGTCAGGTGCGGCCTGGGTCGTGCTTTGCGGCCTATCTAAGGGTGGGTTGCAGAAATCGCAGCTTGTCTCACAGGGGTCGATACGTTCGCCGAGGTGGGCCGCGAGCATCTGGTGGCGGCAAGTATCGAGGCTTGCGTAGTCCATGATCTGACCAACCTGGCGCTGCTGGGCGCTGTCACGATCTGCCAGGAGTCGGTTCATTGCTGCGGCCACATCGGAGGGCGGCTGTAAGCGTTCTACCACAGCATCGCGGCGCTCACTACTGTAATCAATCCAGCCGTTCTCCTGCCACTCAAGCAGCAGCCTGTCCATCTCCGGTAGGGTGAGGCCCATCGTTTCGCTAAGCCAGTTTAGCTCTCGCCTTGTGTACTCTCCCGGTTGTAGATGTAATAGCGACATCAGGCTAACCAATTGCGGGTCGCTTGTATGCTCGCCGGGGTGGACCATGAAGGTAACGGTTCGCGGTGCGTCGGGGTGACGCATTATTAGACCTACGCGCTCAAGGAGGCTGATACTGACGCGCACCTGGGTGCTGTCGAACTCTTTGCCTTCGCTAGCGCTCAACTGGCTTTCGACTTCGCCTATATTGAGGAAACCTGCTTTGCTCGCGGGCACCCGCTTCGTGATTTCACGGTAGACGGCCCTCAGCTGCTCAACCTTTAGCTGGTCCAGGCGCTTCCAACGGCTAAGGTTGGCGCGGTCCCCTGATGTCACAAGGAGCACACAACGTGAGACGCGCCCATCCCGTCCCGCTCGCCCCGACTCTTGCACATAGCCTTCGAGTGAGCCGGGCGGGTTGAAGTGGACGATGAAGCGCACATTCGCTTTGTCAATACCCATCCCGAAAGCGATGGTAGCCACGATCACGCGCACCTTGTCGAGCATGAACGCTTCCTGGGTGCGCGTTCTCGCTTCCGAGTCCATCCCTGCGTGGTAGAAGGCCGCGCCCACACCCGCTCGCCGCAACATTCCCGCCAACTGCTCACAATCTTCACGGCTTCGGGCATATACGACGCCTGTGCCGCTCTCCGTTTTGCAAATCTCGACAAGGCGCTTGAGCTTTTGCTCTTTGTCGTCCAGTTGCTCCACCTCGTAGTAGAGGTTCGGGCGAAAGACGCTCGAAACAACATTCTTCAGGTCGCGTCCAAGCTGAGAGGAGATTTCGGCTCGTATCTCCGGTGTGGCGGTCGCTGTGAGGGCAAGGATAGTCGGCTTGCCGAAGAAGGGTAGGCACTTTCCGATGAAAAGGTAATCGGGGCGGAAGTCATGGCCCCACATCGAGACGCAGTGGGCCTCGTCAATGACAAGCATTGACAGCCTGGCTTTGCGCAAGGCGTATGTGAATGATTGCTGGCGCAGACGCTCGGGGGCACAGTAGACCAGCTTGTACTTGCCTGCTACTATCTCCGACATCCTCTGGGCCAACTCATCTGCGCTGAGAGCCGAGTTGATAAAGGTAGTCTTCTCGTATACCTCTTTGGGAAGCGAATCGTACTGGTCTTTCATCAGCGCAATCAGGGGAGAGATGACCAGGGTAGTGCCCGGCAGAAGCATCGCGGGTAGTTGGTAGCATAGGGATTTGCCTGCGCCCGTCGGCATGATTGCTACCGTATCGACGCCTGCCATCACCTGGCTGACAACCTGTTCCTGCGCGCCCAGGAATGAATTGTAGCCGAATAGAGTGGTTAGCGACTTATGCAGGCGCTCACTTATTAATTCGGCTGGTTGTGAGGTCAGTGTGCTGGCTGCCATCGGCTTAAAATGACGCTCCTTCCCGGAGATAAAACGGAGTCATAAGCAAGAGGGTGATAACTCCATTTTACCACAAAGGAATGGTGGGGCTGTTCGTAATGAAGTGAACGTAATTGTTCAGACATGGAGTACAAGCGCCGGTAGGGGCACCCCTTGTGGGTGCCCTGCTTTGTAAACAGAATCTCTGCCCGATCAGGGCACCCACAAGGGGTGCCCCTACCGAACTTCTTCTCAACCGTTAGGTGGCTCAGGTACCAAGTGGAGTCGCTGTTGACCAACTGTGTGAAAAATGCTACAATGTGCCAGGCCCCATCGCTTCATAGACGAGGTGCCGATACCTAAAGATGACAACTCATTCTACTTCCCCCGAACGCTACCTCTCAGCCTCAAACGGACGCACCCACAGCGACATTCCCGCGACTAACCCCGACGCTACCCTCCAGGGCACAGAGAAAATCGTGTACGTACGCGATATGTTTGGTCGCATCGCACGGCGGTACGACTTGATGAACATGCTGATGAGCTTCGGACAGGACAGGCTGTGGCGCTCTTATACTGTGCGCCAGGCCGCACCGAAGCCGGGGGACCTTGCCCTCGACGTGGCGACAGGAACGGGGAGAATAGCGCACGAGCTTGCGGGGAAAGGCGCGCGGTCGGTTGGGATCGATTTCTCGGTGCCTATGATGCTACAGGGCAGGCGTGACGGCGTCGGTAGTGGTCTGCCTGTACATTTCGTCGGTGCTGATGCGCTCATACTACCTTTTGCGGACGATATGTTCGATTGCGTCACTACCGGCTTTGCGATGCGAAATGTTGCTGACATTGAAGGCGCGTTCCGGGAGATGCGTCGCGTGTTGAAGCCGGGCGGGAGGCTTGTCTGCCTGGAGGTTGGGAGGCCGCGCCTGGCTCTCACTCGCCTGTTTCATCGCATTTACACGCGGAAAGTAGTGCCTTTGCTTGGGAGAATAGTGACGGGCGACAGCGATGCTTACTCTTATCTGCCTAGCTCGATGGGAAAGTTCCCACCTCCACGTAAACTGGCTGGGATCATGCGTGCGGCCGGCCTGCGCGATGTTCGTTTCAAGCAGTTGACCTTCGGAGCGGTAGCAGTGCATACGGGGACCAAGTAGCCTCGATACAGATAAAGCATGGGTAAAGCATGGGAAAGTGTGAGATCGAGATATGCATAGCCGGACACACAAACCACTGATCGACGAAGTCGCCAGCAATGAGGACCCTGCGGCCTCCGCCGAGTCGATGAAGAACGCGGGAGATGCGATACCCGACATAGTTATACGCAGGCTTCCCATTTATGCTCGAAGCCTGCAACACTTGCGCCATGAAGGTGTAGACACCGTATCTTCCAGCGACCTGGGCGCGAGGCTAGGAGTGAGTGCAGCGCAGATCCGCCGGGACTTATCGTATTTTGGGGAGTTCGGCAAGCAGGGCAAGGGTTATAATGTCGACTATTTGCTGCAACAGATCAACTCAATTCTCGGTTTGGATAAGGATTGGCTGATGGCGCTGGTTGGCCTGGGCCACCTGGGACGCGCTCTGCTCCATTACGACGAGCTGCGCGACCAGGGTTTTTGCATCCAGGCGCTTTTTGATCACAACCCCGAGAAAGTAGGGCAGAAGATAGGAGGGTCGGTCATCCACAACCTGTCTGATTTACCGACGCTGCTGAGAGAGCAGAACATCAGGATGGCGATTATCGCCGTGCCCGCGCGTGGCGCCCAGGAAGTGGCCGATGCGCTTGTAGAGGCCGGCGTGCTTGCTATCCTGAACTATGCGCCCATAATAGTGCAGGTGCCCGCGCACGTGAAGATACGCCATATCGACCCGGTTGTGGCGCTTCAAAGCATGACTTACTATATTGAAAATGATCCGGGCGTGCGTGCGAACAGTCTTGATAACGGGACATCCAGAGGATAAAACGGATCAGGGTAGGTTATTGACCTTCATCTTCATCTGACAGGTCATCGGCCAACCCGTAATACTCTCGCGCTTCGGCAACTATGTAGAGTGAGCCTGTAACCAGCACTACCGGGGCTGTTGCCGGAGGGGGGTTCGCTGCTTCCAGAGCTAAAGCTTCAGCCCTAGCCAGAGCGCCGGGAAGGCCTTCTATCACCTCCACGTCGAGGCCGCGCGCCTGTGCTGCTTCGGCTGCCGTTGTGGGGTCGGCAGCGCGGATGTAATTAGGGCGGGTGACAATCAGTTTTTTCACTTGAGGCCCGAATACATTGGCTGTGCTGCTTCCCAGCTCGTTTACCATCCCTTTTATGTCCTTGTCGCGCAGAGAGCCGAATACAACGATGATCGGCTGTTTGTAGAAGAGGTCGTGCATAGCCTGGTTCAGCTTCGACATAGAGTCGGCATTATGCGCGCCATCGACGATCACCAGTGGCTCGCGGCGTACAACTTCGAGGCGTCCCGGCCAGCGAACATGCGCCAACCCCGACAACACAGCTTCGGCAGCAACCGGCACTCCTGCTTTGCGAAGCTCCAGGAGCGCGGCGGTCGCCACCGTCGCGTTTATCTGTTGGTGGTTCCCCATGAGAGGCATCTTGACTCTGAGCTTGGTCTGCGGCCCGCCTGGACCTTCCTCGTATGCAATCGTGAAGGTCTGGCTCACCGGCACGCCCTCTTCGTCCAGTAGAACTCCCGGTAAATTACCACTGCTCAGGAAGACTTGCCGCCCAACCACCTTTAAATCAGCCTTACGGTGGTTGGCTATGTAATTTATGACCCCCATGGCTTGCTGCGTCTGAGGCGCTGTTACCACGCGCCCGCCTGGTTTGATGATGCCCGCCTTCTCGTAAGCGATCTCTTCGATGGTGTTACCCAGCACTTCAGTGTGGTCCAGGCTGATAGAAGTAATCACCGACACAAGAGGTGTGGTGATGTTGACGGCGTCGAGTCTTCCTCCAAGCCCAACTTCGAGCACCGCCAGGTCGATCCCGGACTCTTGAAAGTAGAGGAAGGCGATTGCCGTCGCTAATTCGTATGTGGTAGGTACTTTAGAAGGATCGCCCTCCGCCTGTATCTCCTCCACCACCAGCTTTATTTTCTCGACCAGCCGGGCCACGTCTGCCTGAGAAATCATCTCATAGTTCACGCGCACCCGCTCACGGAAGGTATGAAGGTGAGGAGAGGTGAACAACCCAACTTTGTACCCGGCGTCGCGCAAGATGGAGTCGAGCATGGCGGAGACAGAGCCTTTGCCCTTTGTTCCCGCCACCACGATGCTGCGAAAGCTCTCATGTGGGTTGCCGAGCAGCGCCATGAGGTTCCTGGTGCGCGCAAGGCCGTCCTCGTTCAGGTCGCGCTTGATACCGGGCGTCTTCTCGTAGTTGGTGAAACTATTTATATAGGCATATGCCTCTTTGTAGCGCATCACTCCTCCCGCGAACGCACATAACAGGCCGTCTTATCCAAACAGAGCTTCTACTTTACAAGAAAAAGGAGCTTCAGCCCGAGTTAGTACAACTGATTTATGATGGGAACTCCGAATTACCGGCGTTTAGCCCGCACAAGATTGATACCCGCGAAGGCCGCTCCTACCCCGGCGGCAAGAAAGAGGAACGCTCCCAGGTACGATACCCAATCTGTTCCGTCGCTCATCAGCCTCGGGGCGATGGATTGATACGCCAACCACAAATAAAGCAGCCCCATCAATGTCAATAACAAACCGAAAAGTATCCTCGACATAAACCGCTCCTAAATGACGGTTCCCGAAGCCAATGTCGGGAGCGTGACAGGAGATTTGTCGGGCAAACGCGGGCGAATCCAAAGCACCGACATGACACCCGACGGCATGGCCGTGGTGAAGGCGGCGGCGCCGATGTCGGAGGTGATGCAGTACCAATCGCAGCTCAAGAGCGTCACCGGCGGGCAGGGATCATTTGTGATGGAGTTCAGCCATTACGAACCCGTGCCGCCCCACGTGCAGCAGCAG
>JBBRVL010000255.1:0-6074 GCA_038246925.1 Chloroflexia bacterium | reverse complement strand
TGGGGCGGCCGTGGGGGCCCGCCCTGTGTCCCTACCGACCAGCGAGCGGTTACCGAACAGGGCGCACACACCGGTCCGCCCCTACATTCTGTTGTCTCCACAACAACTCTGAACTCTCGTATAATTCGCACTTAGACTGGCTTGACTGCTCATAGTTATGGTAAAATCGAACCTGCATTAGTTTCGTATAGTGCGTTAGCTAATCTGCTTCGTTGTTAACACCTTTAACACAGAGCTAACAAAACCATAACCTGACAGCCCTGGGGTGCACGGCAAAACCTTGTATACTGAAGCAAGTTTAGAGAACATGTCTGTTTGTCGTCAGTGCTGCCCGGCCTCAATCACCCAGGAGATCGTGGGTTTGCTTATGCTAACTCCTTATAATCCCCATATGAGTCTCGGCTGTGGAAGATAAGGCAACAATCGGTGAAGGCAAACCGAAAGGCCTGCTAACCGCCGTATCTACCACGCCTGTACGACCCGCCGCTGCCGCTCGCCCCCTTTTCTGGCGGCTTGGCGACCTCGGCTGGGCTTTGCTTTACATGGCCCCGGCGCTCGCTATCTTTGCCGCTTTCACCTTCATCCCATTCTTCCGCTCTATCTATTTGAGCTTTTTCGTCACCGACCAAACAGGCACGCCGGTCCGCTTCAACGGCATAAGTTATTACACCCGTGTGCTCAACCTCGACGGCAGCGGGCGGGACGAGTACCTCAACAGCATCTTCACTACCGTCAAGTTTACATTGCTGGTGGTGCCCCCCGGCATAGCGGTCGCGGTGGGCCTAGCGGTGCTGGCAGCCGCCAAAGTGCGGGGCATAGCCATATTCAGGACTATCTTCACGAGCACAGTCGCCATTTCGGTCGCCAGCGCGAGCGTAATCTGGGCGCTCATCTATAACCCCAGCCTCAAGATGACACGTTGGGTGATCGACCTGTTCAACCTACAAACAGAAGGTGTGCTGCTCGACCCCGCGACTGCCCTGCCCGCCGTTGCTTTCATGACGATCTGGGCGAGCCTGGGCTTCAACTTCATCATCGCCCTGGCAGGACTACAGGCTATACCGCAAGACCTGTACGACAGCAGCCGCATAGACGGCGCGAACGGCTGGCAACTCTTCCGTTCGATTACCCTTCCCCTCCTCACACCTACCCTGCTCTTTTTATTCATAATCTCCACGATCAGCGCGTTCCAGGCGTTTACTCAGTTCAACGTGCTTATCGCCAACGAGGGGCCGGACGGCTCTACTAACGTGATGGTCTTCGCCTTGTTCAGCGCCTTCTTCAAGGACAACCGCTACGGGTTCGCGTCGGCTATTGCCGTAGTGCTGTTCGTGGTTCTGCTAATATTAAGCCTGGTTCAGTTCAGGCTGCTTGACAGGAGGGTACACTACCAGTGAGCGCTATCGTCCAACCCCTCGCCACGCCCCGCGCAGAGCCTCGCCGCTCCCTGAGTGACGTAGCCAAAACAGCGGGCCTCTACTTCTTGTTGGTGCTGGCTGCGTTCATCCTGCTATTCCCGCTCTTTTTCTCCCTATCGCTCGCGCTGCAGGGGCCGACCCTCGCGCCCAACCTCATTCCCGACCTCGATAACCTCGACTGGGGAGTGTTCGGCACAACTTTCGCGCAGGAGAGCAATTTCGGGCGCTGGATACTCAATTCGTTCGTGGTGTCGCTCGTGGTGACGCTCGGCCAGCTTATTACCTGCTCGCTTGCGGCCTACGCGCTGGCGACGTTGAACTTCCCAGGCAAGAACTTATTTTTCTTCCTCTTCCTCGGCACACTGATGATACCGTGGGAAGCCACAATCGTTCCCAACTACCTCACGGTAGTCAGCCTCGGCTGGAAAGACAGCTACCAGGGTTTGATAGCGCCGTTCCTGGCGAGCGGCTTCGGCATTTTTCTCCTGCGCCAGTACTTCATGACTATCCCGCGCGAGCTATATGAAGCGGCTGTGATCGACGGCTGCGGGCGCACTCGTTACCTGTGGTCAATACTGATCCCGCTTTCCCGGCCCGCCCTCGGCACGCTGGCGGTCTACACCTTCCTGAACACCTACAACCAGTATTACTGGCCGCTGCTTGTTACCGACAGCCCCGAATGGCGCACCACCCAGGTCGGCATCACCGCGTTCAAATCGACCGAAGTGGCGCTGTACAACTTGCAGATGGCGGGCACCATCATCGTCATGCTGCCCACTTTGATACTGCTGGTGATCGGCCAGCGGCAGCTTGTGCGCGGCCTAACCGCGGGGGCGCTGAAGGGCTAGAGCGCCTGCGTGTGACCAGAAAGAGAGGAGGACAGCATACAAATAAAGACGCTAACCCCCCGCTTCGCATGAGCGTGGCGAACTGCCCCGGCCCATAAACGCAGGGCATGTAGGGGCGAACCCACGTGTTCGCCCTATCAGGATAGACGTTCTAACAGCCGATATCTTTAAGGAGGAAGTAAGTGTTACATAAACGAAAGTTCGGACAGACCATCTCACTATTTCTAGTATCGATAATGATGACCGGCATGCTTGCCGCCTGCGGTGGAACGGCCGATACGCCTACCGCTGTAAGCAGCACAGCAACCACCGTTATGGCAGTCGACACGGCTACAACAGAGGCGGCAACTCCCACAACGGCAGCCGCCACCGTAGCCGCGACTATGACCACTGTCAGCAGCTCAACAACGGTGACAGCCACTGCCGCACCCACGGCAACGCCCTATCCGACAGTAGCGGCGGCCCCCGGCTCGACTAAGCTGACGTTCTGGTTCGGCCTCACCGGCTTCAACGGCGCGGTCACACAGCAGGTGGTAAACAAGTTCAACACAGGCCAGACCAAGTATTACGTCGAGGCAATCCAGCAGCCTAACTACGACGACACAATCAACAAGCTGAACACCAGCCTCGCGGGCGGGTCGCTCCCGAACGTAGTGCAGATATACGACATCGGCACCCAGAGGATGATCGACACCAAGCGCATCCTGCCGGTGCAGGACTTCATCGACAAGGAAAACCTCACCGATCTGGTGAACGACCTTGAGCCTGCGGTGCGAAGCTACTATACGGTGAACGGTAAGCTCTACTCGATGCCGTTCAACAGTTCTGCGCCCGTCATGTACTACGACAAGAACGCTTTCAAAGAGGTAGGCCTCGACCCCGACAAGCCGCCCACGACCTATGATGAGCTGCTTGAAGCGGCCAGGAAGCTGGTCAAGAAAGACGCCAGCGGCAACATCACCCGCAGCGGCGTTGACTTTACCCTCTACGGCTGGATCCTTGAGCAGCAGTCGGCTATCCAGACAGCACTCTACGCTGATCCTAACAACGGGCGTGGGGCAGAGCGTGCCACTCAGCTCGTCTTCAACGGCGAGGCCGGACAGAACTGGCTCAACTTCCTCAAGAAGCTGCAAGACGAAGGGGTTGGACGCAGCCTGGGTCGCCACAGCGGGACCACCGCCGGCACCACGCTCGGCGCTAACTTCTCCAAGGGCGAAGCAGCTATCGCTTTCGAGAGCATCGCAACCCTGCGCAACTGGAGCAGCCAGGCAGAGAAGGCAGGCAAGAAGGTAGACATCGGTGTAGCGTTCCTGCCAAAGCCTGCGGGCGCGAAAGGTGGGGTTATCATCGGCGGCGCATCCATCTGGATCACCAACGAAGGCACCGCTGAGCAGCAGGCAGGCGCGTGGGAGTTCGTGAAGTTCACGGCCCAGCCCGAGCAGCAGGCATTCTTCGCTTCGAGCACAGGCTACTATCCGACCCGCAAAGCAGCCTACGACCTCCCTGAGATGAAGGATGCTCTCACCAAGTACCCGCAGTTCCAGGTAGCCGTAGACGAGTTGCGCTCGACCGAGGCAAGCCCGGCCACCCAGGGAGCGGTCTTTGGTACTTTCGCAGGCACCCGCGTGCTGGTGGAAGGCGCTATGGAGCAGTACATGCTCGGTAAAGCCGCCACAGCCAAAGCAGCCCTCGACGATGCCGCCAACAAGGCTAACGACAACCTGGAGGAGTACAACTCCACCGTAAAACCGTAATCCACGCGGTTAAAGCTATCTAAATATACACTAACTGCCGAGCGCGATTATCGTTCCTCGGCAGTTAGTGTATATTTGGAGGGACGGACAAGAAGTCATCTTATAAATAGCCCCACACAATAGGAAGCAAAATAAAGTGTGAATTGTCATTCTGAACGCAGTGAAGAATCCGTTCGGTCTAACTTCTTATAACGGATTCTTCACTGCGTTCAGAATGACAAGGGAAAGTGGGTTCGCTTTGTCGAACAGATAATTGTGAGATGACTTCAAGTGATCGACCATATCATATGCAACCACTATCCCACCAACAACGCAATACATCGCTTCGCCAAATGGCCGAGCAAGGAGTCGACATCCTTGTCATCGGCGGCGGTATCACCGGCGCGGGCGTTGCTCTTGATGCGGCGGCGCGCGGCTACAGGGTTGGCCTCGTAGAGAAAGCGGACTTCTCTAGCGGCACAAGCAGCAAATCGACCAAGTTGGTCCACGGCGGCATACGCTACCTTTCCCAGTTCGATTTCTCCTTGATAAGAGAGTCGCTGGTCGAGCGCGGCCTGCTCATCAGGAACGCCCCCTTCCTGGTGCAATCGATAGGCTTTCTTCTGCCCCTTTACGCAAGCGCAAGGCAGCCCATGGGTATGCCTTTTCGCCCGCCCTTCGGCATAGGTCTGGGCCTTTTACTCCGAGCCGGACTTTTCACTTATGACCTGATGTCGGGCAGGCTCGGCATCAACCGCCACCGCCGCATCAGCAAGCGAACCGTCGAGCGCATCTCCCCTTGCCTCAATACGGATAACCTGGAGGACGCCTTCATCTATTATGATGGGCAGACCGACGACTCCCGCCTGACCGCCACAGTGATACGCACTGCCGCTCTGTACGGGTCACTGGTTGCCAACCACGCAGAAGTAAAGGGCTTCAAAAAAGAGGGGGGACGAATTACCACCGCCATAGTAGAAGACCATATAAGTGGCGAGACCTTTATCATACAAGCAGGTGCCGTCGTCAATGCGGGAGGAGTCTTCGCCGGACGGATCGAGGAGATGGCAGGCCTTTCCACGATAAAGATCAAGCCTTCGAGGGGTACTCACCTCACCGTACCGCGCGAGGCGCTGAAGCTGGGTAAGCACGCCGTGGTGCTGCCCGAAACAGAAGATGGGCGGCTGCTGTTTCTCGTGCCGTGGGGCTCACGCGTCACGATAGGCACCACCGATACCGAAGGGGGCGACATCGACCATCCAGTTGCGGATGCAGACGACGTAGACTATCTCCTTCGCCACGTGAACCGCTACATGCGCTGCAACTTACAGGAGAGCGACATCATCACCGCGTGGGCAGGCTACAGGCCGCTTATAAGCTCAAGCAAGAGCGCAAGAGCATCCTCGAAGCTATCTCGCACTCACGCCGTGTTAGACGGCCCCGGTGGGATGGTAACTATCGTCGGGGGCAAGCTGACCACCTACCGCCGAATGGCCCAGGATACGTTAGACCACATAAGTAAGCAGCAGGGAAAGCGCATCACCCATGTAACGAAACACCTTCCCCTTTCAGGTTGTGAGGAGTGGCAAACCGCACAGGCTGAATTGGCAAAGGCTGCAACGGTCATGCAATTACGGCCCGACACAATACGTCGCCTATCAACCTACGGAGCGAACAGCCGAGCTATCCTTGACATCATAAGGGAAGAACCCGGCCTCTCAGCCCGAATCGTGTCAGACCTGCCCTATGTCATGGCGGAAGTCGTTTATGCTTGCCGCTACGAAATGGCGATGGACTTGGCCGATGTGCTCGAAAGACGGCTGCGAATCAGCTTTGAAGACTGGTCCCACGGCGCGGAGTCAGCCCCACAAGTCGCCGCGTGCATGGCTAAAGAGCTTGGTTGGGATGAAGGTAAGACTCGATGTCAGGTAGAGAGTTACCGGACCCTGGTGGCCGACCAATATCCCGACTTGCGCCCCACAGAACAAGGATCAATCTGATATGCAGCACCAAAGTCCCCTTGATATCGTCCAGGCCTGGCAGGACGCTGCCAACAGTCGAAACTTTGAGCGTCT
>JBBRVL010000254.1:0-6103 GCA_038246925.1 Chloroflexia bacterium | reverse complement strand
TCGGCCAGGCCTGTACGCCCGTGACGGGTGCGAACTTCAACGAATGCCAGCACAGGCTCCGGGCCGGAGCACTCCGCGATAATATCGACTTCGCCGGGGTTGGCTCGCCAGTTGCGGGCCAGCACCTTGCAGCCGTGGCGCATCAGGTAGTTTGCGGCTAGTTCTTCGCCTTTTTGCCCGGTTGACCCCCTTTCCTCCGCGCTCAACTAGTCGTTCGACCTGTATTGCCCGGCGAGCAAGGCTTTGATGGGGGCATATGAGTGCCGGTGCTGGGACGATACGCCGAGCTTGAAGAGCGCCTCGACATGGTGGGGAGTGCCATAACCCTTATGCTGGCCGAAGCTGTAGCCTGGGCAGAGGGTATCCTGGTGATACATGATGCGGTCTCGCGTTACTTTTGCCACTATCGAGGCAGCGGCGATTGACATGCAGTAGGCATCGCCTTTGATAATAGGCAACTGGGGGACTCGTATGGAAGGAAGACGAAACGCATCGATTAGAAGGTAATCAGGCCAGATGCCGAGGTCACGTACAGCGCGGGCCATAGCAAGGCGATTAGCTGCCCCAAGCCCAATCACATCAACCAGCACAGACGAAACAATTCCCACACCCACAGCCAGCGCCGTTGATGATATTATATTCAGCAACTCCTCCCTGGCACACTCAGAGAGCATTTTGCTGTCGCGCAGGGTCGAGAGGCGCGCAGAGAGGCTGTCAGCATCGCCCAGGTTGGCGGCCAGCACCGCAGCGCACGGGAATATGACCGCCCCCGCCACCAGAGGCCCGGCCCAGGCCCCGCGACCGGCTTCGTCCACTCCCGCTACGAGCGAACAACCCTTCGCGTACAGCTTGCGCTCGTTTTCCCATGTGGGCACTATTTGCTGAGTCACACGGGCGGGCGCTTGGGAGGATTCCGTCGATTTCATGCGCCTATTTTAGCAGGTTTTGCAAGGCTGGGTGATGCTACCCGCCTCGCTGACAAACAAAGAGCCTCATGAACATACGTCCACAAGGCTCTCTACTAAGGATCAAGATATTAATTCTTGGTTGGGTCCTCTTCGGCGTCAGTATCATCGGCAACCAGATCGTCGCCCTCCACATCGCCGCCTATTACGTCTTCAGCCTCATCGACGATATCGTCCTGGTCATCCAGGTCCAATTCCATCTCAGCGGGAGTGGCTTCAATCGGTTCAACCTCTTCCTCAACTATGGGAGTCGCTACGGCAGCTGTGGCCTTGTCCACACCGGGGCGGTAGCGGCGCTCTTTGATGCGGGCTGCCTTACCAGTAAGACCTCGCAGGTAGTAGAGCTGGGCGCGACGCACAACGCCATGACGCACAACTTCTATCTTCTCGATGCGAGGGGAATTGACCAGGAAGGTACGCTCCACGCCGATACCATGGGAGGCTATACGGCGCACGGTGAAGTTGCTGTTGATCCCACCACCGCGCCTGCACATAACTACACCCTCGAATACCTGGGTTCGCTCCCTGCTTCCCTCGACTACCTTTACGCTTACCCGCACGGTATCACCAACGCCGAACTCAGGCAGAGTAGCCTTCAACATGGGCGTGGTTACCGCTAAAATCGCCTGGGTAGGTTTCATCTTTCTTTTGTCTCCTGCTTTTTTACGCTTCGAAAATTTTGCACGAAGAGTATTATAACATAAGGGTAGTGAAGGCGCAATTCCAATTTTGGATTTTAGATTTTGGATTTTGGTTTGTGAGGGTCGTGGGACAAATGGCGCATCAGCGTCCAGGATCAATACGCTTGCGGTAGACGGTATGCCACGTGCGCTTGCCGCAGTTGGGGCAACGTAAAAGCCACCTCGGATTGCCTATTGCTCTCCACCTTATGCCTCCTATCTCCCATACCGATCGCTCATATCCACACCTGCATTTCACCAGCCATGAGCGCGAATGTGCCTCCATATCTTCAGTCCATTTGCGTGGAAGTATGGCGGTAAATAGCTTCTGGAAAAAACTCATGGCCCCAGTTCCTCCCCATGCTGTGCGGAATATGCCATGCCCGGCGGCAACCCATTCCCTATTTGCCCAACCTTCCGTAGTAGATCACCGTCTCGTACTCGAAAGCCACCTTCCCTTCGACGTTGTATTTATCGAATATTTGGCGCAGCTTTTCGATGATGATCTCGTGGTTGGGGTGGCCTTCTTCGGGGGCATAGGAGGACGAGAGGAGGCGACCTTGCAGGCTTTGGAAGTCGAAAAGCTGACTGTTCTCGAACTTCTTTAGGCCAAACTCACCCGGCGCAAAGAATGAGCCAATCGCGCCTGGATCAAGCTCCTTGTGGTTCACGACTTTGTAGTCGGTTGAGTAGGTCTGCAATAGCTGCTCGTACTCGATGAGGAAGGGGGTGGTGGTCGTCTGCCTGTCGTTCCAGATGAGCGACACCCAGCCTCCTGGCTTCAAGATGCGAAGGAATTCTTCTTTTGCCCTGGCTCGGTCGAACCAATGAAATGCCTGGCTTGCTGTGATAATATCGATGCTCTTATCGGGTAGAGTTGTCGCTTCTGCAGATGCCTCTATACTCGTGAAGCGGTCGTATTCCGAGAGGAGTTTCTCCCCCGCCTCCCGCATCTCCTTGTTCGGCTCGACCCCAAAGACACGGCTGCCAACCTTCAACAATAGCTCTGACAGGATGCCTGTGCCTGATCCTACGTCGGCGACCACGGAGTTTTCGTCCAAGCCGCACTCTACCCTGAGCAGGTCGATTACACCTGTAGGGTAGGTTGGACGATATTTTATGTAATTATCGACTCGTGTCGAGAATCGCTGCTTGGGATCAGCAAGGGTCACAGGCAGGCTCCTTAGCTAGTCGAGGATAATCTCCCGCTGCGATGCCATCCATAGGGCTGCGGCCAGCAAGAGAAACGCATACAGGGCTAGCAGGCCAAGTGATACAGTTGCTATCGAGTCAGGTTGGGGTTCGGTGGCAAACTTGAGCGCGCCGGCTGCCGGGGCGAGCACGGGTGGAAGCTGCTGGAGGAACGGCCTGGCAGCCTCTATGGGGAAGTTCTTGCTGTCGAACGACATCACCAGCAGGGCCAGCGCACCCAATATGCCAAGCCGTACACCCGAAGAAGAAACAAACGCCGATAAGAGCGCGATCAACCCCACAGCCGCCGCTGCCGCTACCATAATTGGCAGCATACCCGTGAGATGTGTGGCAGGGTTGCGCCAGAGCATCGGTTGCGCGTCGGGGGTCAGCAACCGACCGAAGCGCAGGTTTTCTATCAGGGTGGAGACAAGGTGGAAAGAGAGCGCGATCAACCAGGAAGCCAGCAATAGCGCGGAGGCTAAAGTTACGCGACGCACAGGTCTCGCCAGGATCGCATAAGTCTCGGCCCGGTTGGCGCGGGCGAATATTCCGGCGGTTGTCAGGGCAGCGATAACGATCACCATCCCATATTCTATTGCGAAGAAGTGGCTCTGGCTCGATTGATAGTTGAAGAAAAGACTATGCAGTATCACTAGAATCGCCAGGTTGAGCAACGGCCAGGGGCTACGAATATAATCGCGCACGACAAAGCTGAGCAGATTGAAGAAAGGGACAGGTCCACGCCTCCTGATAGGTCTTACGTTTGCTGACACACGAGCTGCTTCAATTGGCTGCGGATTTGCCTCACTGCTGGCTGCGGTGGCGCTATATGATACGGGCACAAACGAGGCAACGGATAGGTCGTCAACTGAGCTACCCGGACCGGCAGGCTGAGAACTTACTTCTATGCTCTTGGCTTCTGTAGTGTCGTTCATTCGTCAAGCGGGGGCAGTGGTGAGGTTGGTGTTCCTGTGCGTGCTGGCTTCTCTTCAGGGACGGCGACCGTTGTAGGGGCGGACCCCTGTGTCCGCCCTGGGACCCCTGTGTCCGCCCTCTGTTCCGAAATTATTTCCTTGCTGCCGTTACGCTGGGCGGGCGATTGCACGGCCCGCATGTACAGGGTCTCTAGGTCACGGTTGTCGATATAGAGCGAGGTTATATCCCACCGCCCGTCAAGCATCGCTTTGATGGCGGCATTCTTTATCGCTGCGCTGTGCGGTATCTCCGGCCCAACCGGCAGGTTGACCATCAATGGCTCGCCCGCAGCTTCCCCGCCCCTGATCATCACCGTGGGGTGAAGCTTCGTAAGGTAAGCAACAAGGGCGGGCGCGATCTCAGCCGCTCCCTCTCTTGGCGTTCCCGTAATAATAGCGCGCGAGCCGCCACCTAACTGGGTTTGTATGACAAGCCGCCCGCCCCGCAATATTCCCACAGTGGAGCAAATCTTCTCCACCTCGGTCAACTGGTGAGAGCAAAGCAGCACTGTGGAGCCGCGTTCTTTACAGTCCAGGATAAAATCCTTGACGGCTAACTGCCCTTCAGGGTCAAGGTCCGAGGCAGGCTCATCAAGCACTATCAGGTCGGGAGGGGAGCCGGCCGCTCCACAAAGCACTACCGCCAGACCGAGGCGCTGCGCCATCCCCTTTGAATAAGTCCTGATCCGCTTGTTGGCGGCGCTCTGGAGGCCCAACTTTTCGAGCGCGCCGTCTGCCGTTCGAGCAGCATCGGAGGCTCTGAACCCGGAGAGCCTGGCATGGAAGCGGAGGTACTCGCGGCCTGTGAAATTGCCATGATAGCGAGGTTTTTCGGGTAAATACCCAAGCCGGGCGTGCGCGCGCGTCAGGTTGGACGACCCAAATAGCTTTATCGTCCCTATATCAGGATAGAGGAAACCGAGCAAAAGCTTGAGCAGCGTCGACTTACCCGCGCCGTTTGGCCCAATCAGGCCATATACTTCCCCGCGATCTATCTGGAGAGACACGTTTCGTAGCGCGACAAGGCTCCCGAACCGCTTCGTAACATGGTCCAGACTTATAACTGGTCTTTCGGTCGCCGGGGAAGTCCCACTACTCTCGCTCATGGGGTAAGACGTTGGCTCGTGCATGGTCTCTATTATAGATTATCAGGCGAAAGAAGTGTAGATAGGGGTTAGGGGTTAGGGATTAGAGTTGCAAGTTCAAGTCATCATGTTTCACTTTCCAATCCCTAATCCCTAATCCCTAACCCCTAATCCCTAACCCCTAATCCCTAACCCCTAATCCCTAATCCCTAACCCCCAGGTCGCCACACAACAAAAAGAGGACCGCCATAAGCCGGTCCCCTTCGAGTAAAGTAGCTATTTATGAAGCAAGCGAGCGGTCGATCTGACGCTTTAGCTGCTCTTTCGGCGCGAAGCCTACGTGTCGGTTCACCTCGCGGCCACCGTTGAAGACGATCAAGGTGGGAATGCTGAAGATGCCAAACTGCGAGGAGACGCCGTCGTTGTCGTCTATGTTCACCTTGGCGAAACGTACTTTGCCACCGTATTCCGCGCTCAGTTCCTCTACAATAGGGCTGACCATGCGGCACGGGCCGCACCACGGCGCCCAGAAGTCTACCACCACCGGGGTCTCAGATTCGAGGACGTAGGTCTGAAACTCTGTATCGTTAATGCTTGTCACTGTATGTGTATTTTCCATTATATATCCTTTCTTATATTATATATACGTGTGCCGAAGCGACACGTTTCACCCTCTGCCTCATCGCGGAGTTCTCTCCTGGAAGGTGCGAGGCTATTATAACCGACCCTATCGGCAATAATCAAGCCGGTGTGTAATGGTGGAAACAGGCAATTATTAATCAGCAGCCACGCCGAATCACCTCAGGCAGAAGACACTGAGTCAACCGCCTGAGGTGATGTAGGGTTCTTAGGGGAATTCTAGAAGTTAGGGGCCGCAGGGGACTTAGGATTGCTGGCGGGCGCTTTTTTGCCATACTGCTCGGCCCATGCTTGTTTAGCAATCTCGTAGTCTCCCGCGCCGATATAGCCGTCCCCATCGAGGTCGAAGTTGCCTTCGTAGCCTTCCTGCCCGGCTTTCATGCCCCAATGCTTGAGCACCCCGTTCAACAGGAAGAAGGCATCGCCATAACCGCCGGTGTCATCTTCGAGGAAGCTCTCAATGTCGGCCCTAACCTCATCGGTAACACGAGATCGCTCGATTGCGTCACGGCGCAGCCAGTAGCTGTTGCCTTCGTTATCCTTGAGCCAGACCATCTCTGTATCGT
>JBBRVL010000253.1:0-6112 GCA_038246925.1 Chloroflexia bacterium | reverse complement strand
TCCATCCGCGCAAGTACTCCGAGATCAAGCACCTGGTCGCGCATCAATGCTATAAGGGGGGAGACCACGATTGCTGTGCCCGGCAGCATAAGCGCCGCGAGTTGGTATGTGAGCGATTTACCCGCGCCCGTCGGGAAAACGCCGAGCACGTCCTTGCCGTCCAGAAGGCGCTCCAACACCTCGCGCTGGCCCGGCCTGAACTCTTCATACTGGAAATATTTGTATAACGCTTCTGATAAAGCGTCTCTTTTTATTGTTGCTGTTTTTGCCGATATTGGTACCATTGTTATATTCCTATTACTCTCAAAACTCTTGAAATCAAAAAAGCTCGCTTCTATAGCTAGCGTTTTCTCAATTGTTCAACGACTGGATACCTGTTGTGGTTCCCAATCACGACGATATTAAGGCACAAGCATAAGCCTGCGCATAACTAAAGCCTCGGCAACAATTTAGACTGCCTCAACCTGTTATATTCACTTCAAGTATAAAGCATACGGCGTGCCAAGATGGTGCCAAAACACTACTTTCGCCTTAAGATTCCCTTAAGATAGGCCGTAAGTACTATCCTTCAGGAGTTGTTCTTACCACTTCACGTCTAATAACTATTATCATGCTGTCGCGGCGTGGGCCTTTGCCTTTGCGTATGTGGCAGGCGGCGGGGCCTTGAGCGCTATCTCTATAGCCTTGCGGAACGGTGTCAATTCAAACCCGCCTATCTCCTGGAGGCGTTTGTCCTCGGTATTACTGCCCTCAAGGAGCATGGTGAACTGGTCCTCCGTGATCAGCTTGGGCATAACCTTGTCAATTATGGGGATGATCGGCTTCACGAGCAGGAGCGGTGCGTGGAGCAGGAACCCTTTTTTCCCCATTGCATCCAATGTCTGGCGGAGCATGTCGTTATACTCAAATACCTCCGGGCCACCGAACTCGAACGTCTGGTTGGCGTATCGCTCGTCGTCTAGAGCCTGAGCGAAGTTGCGCGCCATGTCTCTGACGTATACCGGCTGCACAGGGTAGTTGCCCGGTCCTAGCACAGGTACTATCGGCATCATCGTCAACTGTTTTAGAAGGGCTGTAAACTCGCCGACCGGCCCGATGAGGAAAGATGGCCGGAAGATGGTGTAAGGAATACCGCTCGCCTTGACCGCCTTCTCGCCCCGTATCTTGTTGCGAAAGTAGGGAGTCGATTCGTTTATTGCCCCCAGCGCGCTCATATAGATAATGCGCTTTACTCCGGCTTCTTTTGCTGCTTGGGCTACATTCTCTGTGCCTTCACCTATAACGCGCTCGAAGGTCTGGCCTTTGGCTTTATCTTCTCTAATAATCGCTACCAGGTGGATGACCGTGTCTATGTCCTGCATAGCGCGCTTGACATCTTCCTTATTAGTTACGCTTCCTGGTACGGTATCGTAGTCCTGTACCCCTAATTTGGCGAGGTCTTTCCCCCCGCGTGCTAGTATACGCACCTGGTTACGCGGCATCTTGCCTTCAAGCGCCTCTAGTATATAGCCCCCGACAAATCCTGTTCCGCCTGTAATGAGCAGCATGATATAGCCTCCCTAATTGAGGTAATTTTATGAGTTTATTCAATCTTTATTAGCAGTTTATTGGAATTAGATTGGTATCAAAGGAGCGAGACGAACGTAGCCTCTATCGATCCTGAACTCCTGAACTATTGTACGTTCTCCGCCTTGTTTGGGTTTTGTCATTCGTCTGCTACTTCGCATAAATAAGCCAGTAGAAGCCATAGTTCTGATATACCTTGCGGAGGTAATCCTCCGTCTCGAACAGATCGATGCGCTCGATATACAGGTCTGGATCGATCAGGGCGGAGCCAGCCAGCCAGCGTTCGGCGTTGCCCGGCCCGCCATTGTAGGCAGCCAGCGCAGGCAGTAGCTTGCGCTCGAATTGCTGTAGGTTGCTAGCCATATAATATGTGCCGTAGCGAATGCTAACGTGCGGCAGGAACAAGTCTTCCACCGAATAACTTGTGTCGTCTAATTGGTCGGCGATGCCTTGTCCTGTCGAGGGTATCACCTGAGTTAGCCCCCGCGCATCGGCATGGGAATGCGCTTGCGGCACGAATTGGCTCTCCTGTCTCATTAGCGCGTACATCACAAGTGGGTCTATATCCCGTGTGGTTGCTTCTCCCATGACAAGCTCCTGGTAGGGTGTCGGGTAGAGCGTCTTGAGCAAGAGCGCAGGCTGTTTCGTGCGGTCAAGTGTGCCGTCCATCTCCGACAGCCTTTCGGCGATTCGCATCGCGGTTTGCGTGTCGGCATGGTAACGGGCGTAAATCATGAGCCGGGCCAACCCCGCAGCATCACGATCAATGCTCAACCGCTCCGCCAGCGCCCTGAACGACCTGAATGCATCGTCCCTCAGCCCAACTTTAAGCAAGATAACCGCTCGCAATGCCTCTGGTTCAGAGTCAATGGCCGAAGGTTGGGCGGCAACATTCGATCTTGCGGAAGGTGTGGCGGTAATAACGCTTGCAGCGCCGGGCAAGGATGACGCCCATGCCACCAAATCAGTTCGATCTTTCTCTTCATGGATATACCTCACGCCGAGTTCATCACTCACGATGCTACTCTCGGAAATGGTAGGCACAAGCGGCCCAACGCTCGCCTCACCAGTCAGCAATGACTTAGCCCGGAAGTCCAGATATGAGCCGGGGGCGATCCTAAATACTGAGCGAAGTTCCTCTGGCCAGGAAGGGTCCCCTTTGCTTTTCAGCAGCTTACCGCGCCAGAAATTGGCCTGTGCTCTTATAGTGGGCGTAAACTCTACAAGTGCCAGGGCGGGGGTCACGTGATTGAGCGCAGCATCTACCTGCCCGAGCCTGTAAGCCAGCACCCCGGCATGGATCCGCATGAGCGCGGTCTCGCTACCGGCAGCCGGATACCTGGTGATGCCGTCGTTATAGACAGAGAGAGCCGCGTCCCATGCCTCCTGCGCTTCGAGGGCATCCCCGGCTCGTCTTATTGCTTCGGGAGCCTGGGGCGACGTGGGGTAGGTCTGTACTGTGGCGGTGAACCAGTTGTAAGCCGATGCCGGGTCGCCCGATAGCTCGAAAGCCTTGCCGGTCAACAGGGCGGCTTCGGGGCGGTCCGGCGAGTCGGGTGCGATGCTACGCAGGTTATCCATGAAAGTAATAGCGAGCCCGTAGAAGCCTGCATCATATGCAATGCGCGCCGCCTTCATAGGAGGCATCGTACCGCTGACTACCAGCGTCGGCTCTAGCTTTATCAAGGCGTTGAGCGCGAGGTAGCGCCCATAAGGGTACTTGCTATCCTCTATATAATCTGTGAGCGTCTTGCGTGCGGCCACCGTGTCGCCCGTAACTAACGCTTCCCCCGCGGCGAGTACCTGCGGTGGTACGCCTTCGTTGTCGAGCACAGGTCTAGGCTTGTCCTCTTCAAGTGAGGAGAGGCTATCGAAAAGCTTCCATGCTTCAACGTGTTTGCCGATCCGCATCTTTAGCGAGGCTAGCCCCGCAAGTGCTTGCCGCAGATCTATATCGAGCGGCTTTTCACTGATGACTTCATCGTATATCTTCTCGGCATCGGCGCTGTTACCCAGGAGCCTTGCCTGTCTTAATTGGATGGCATGGCGGGCGAAGCTCTTTAGTTTCGCGTACTCACCGTACGCCTCTGCCGCCTCCCGGTTCTTTCCCCATCGCTCGTATACCTCCCCGACCCTGGCAAGAGAGCGCGCTGCGCGGGGGTCGTCCAGTTGCGAGAAGAGAGAGTAGGTGCGTACCGCGAGGTCGTATTGGCCCGATGCGGAGTATGCGGACGCAAGACCCCACAACGCATCCTTCGCTTCCTGAGGTTGGTTGCTCCCGACCAGCGCCGCGTACTGTGACACGGACGCACTGTAGCGGCCTTCCATTATAGCCCGGTCTGCCTCGCGCAACGCGGGGGTCCAACCCTCCGACTCCGGACTATAGTCCAGGCTTACCGTGTCTTCCTTGACGCTGCCAGGCGGGCCAAGTGCTATTGGCGTCGAGGAATTGATCAGGGCTACGGCGCCGGCTGGGACCTTCGATACGCCTTCGGTAGTGTTACGTGTGTCCCCTTGCCTACCCGTCAACCACCAGGCTGCCACCCCAATCAATATGACCGCAAGCAGGGATAGCAGGCCGAACTGTAGCCATTCGGTGTGTCTTGCGCGATGTGGCTCTTGCTGAAGCTGCTCGGACGTGTCCGATTCAACTGTCAATGTGTCCGTCTCGGATACTTTGACCCTGACGATAGGGGGCGGGCTTGAATTGGAGGGGGAATCATCCATGAGGCGGGGTCCAGAGATAAAGGGGCTTTTTGCCGGGACCGGCAGGGCCAGTATAGGCCGGGCAAGCGACCCAAGTCAAGCTGACGATCTACGTTTTTCACCGCAGAGACGCAGAGAGCGCAGAGGTTTTGATTGTTTGATTATGCGAGTCCTCGTTCAGGGGCATGGCGCACCATGCCCTACAATCATGCCCCTACAATCAAGAACGTCCTCTGCGCTCTCTGCGTCTCTGCGGTGAATTAAATAGCCGTTCGTGTGGAGGTAGCCCTGGGCAGTCCGGCCAACAGGGCGATAGGCCCCAGCAACAGGAGCCACATGGCAGCGCCCAGGCCGAAGCTATCCGAGACTGCGCCTATAGCCACGGGCAGGAGGCTTCCTACCAGGCCGAATACATTCCCGACAGCCATTACAGTGCCGCTCCGGCCAGGCATCGACGAGTACAGGTTGCCCTTAAGGATTGAGTACCACCCCGCGTTGAAAAGGCCAAGCAGAGCAACCAGCCCGAACTTTGCCCACAGGTATGGGACCAGCAAGAAGGTCGGATAAATGAGCAGTAGTACGCCTGCGCTCACGCGCAAATAGGTCAGGCCGGGCACTCGTTCCAGCAGCCGGATGATAAGGAAGTCGCCAGCCAGCCCTACCACTGTCCATACTGTCACAGCCAGGGCTGCATCGGCTGGTGACACACCTACCACGTCTACGAAGTAAAGCGCCAGGAACCCCAGCAGTACATCGAGCATCAGATCGGAGAACTCCAGCAATGTGAGCCATCTTAGCACATCACGACGCTTGAGCGCGCTTACGGCATCGAGCACCCCTTGATTGAAGCCTGGCGCTTCCTCCTCTTCGGCTTCGGGGACTCCCTTTGGGAAGCGGAACCGGGAGGCTGCTAACAATAAGATGAGAGTAAGACCGGCGAAGATGACAAAGAGGGGCCGCCACCCCAGGGCCAACCACGAGGCCAGCCCGACAGCCAGAGTACCTGCCACCACGCCCAGCGACCCGGCGAACGTCCACCGCGCCATGTTGTGCTCGTGGCGAGCAGGGTCCGTATCCATCAATGTCGCCTGAGATAGACTGACGAACGCGCCGGAGGCGGGGGAAAAGAGGATAAACGCGACCAGTAACACCGGAAAGCTCTCGCTGAAGGCCATGAGGAGGAGTGCCAGGCCAAAGACTACCCCGCCTCCCAGCACCAGCGCCCGTCGCCGCCATACATCTCCCAGGATGCCTATGAACGGCTCGATGAAGTTCGCAATAAAGTTGGGCAGGCCGAGCAGCACACCGACCTGAATATAGTCGAGCCGCAGGTCGTCCCGAATAAGGGGCCAGGCCGCTTCGCGCGCACCGAACGCCAGCTCATCGAGGAACTCTATCGCCAGCAGAGTAAGCGTAAAGACACTAACGCTACGGACTATGCGAGCGCGAAAGGCAGTCGGCATGGGTCTATCATCGGATTGAGTAGCTGCTGTGTCTCACAAAGGGCAATTCGACACGCGACATGGTTTGCACAGCGTCAAGTACGTATATTATACCTTGCCGCATCGTCGGTAACTATTCTCTAACAGACTGTTAACACAACCAGGTCTTTTGTTAACATTCTCCTAAAACGCGCTCCCTATACTGCGGATGTAGAACGTAATCTAAGGTAGAAGGAACAGCATTTTCAGGAGGAAACCTAAACTACTCCCCAATGTCAAGACCAATTTCCGGCAAAATTAAGGTAGAAAGATAGCTGAGATAAATGTGTCGAATCGAGTCGAATCAAATCTTGCCTCGGCGACCAGATTGGGGTCATACTTGCACAGCTTGACCTGCT
>JBBRVL010000252.1:0-6121 GCA_038246925.1 Chloroflexia bacterium | reverse complement strand
AGAGAGAATGGTTACAGATGTATTACATGTATTTAGTTCCTTGTCGGCAGTGGCGAAAGCGTGAGATGTCGGGGCGGACCTATGTGTCCGCCCTGTCGTTTAGCCCTGAAGTTCGTGGTCAGGAAACAGGGCGGACACATTGGTCCGCCCCTACATCTCACGCTTTCGCCACTGCCGACAAGGAACTAATTACATGTAATACTTCTGTAACCATTCTCTCTCATTTCTGTAATCTCCGTCTGGTATAGTTAGACTATGATCACCCTAATTATTGTTGCGTTCCTTGCGGGAATGCTCACGATAGCCTCACCTTGCGTGCTGACGGTGCTGCCGATCCTGCTCTCTACGTCTATCGGAGGTGGGAAGCTACGGCCTGTAGGCATTGTTCTGGGCTTCGCAGTTGCATTCACGGCGTTTACCCTTGCATTCGCGGGAGCTTTGCAGGCGTTGGCCTTGCCCGCTTCGTGGCTGCGCATCGGGGTCATTATGGCTCTTGGTATATTCGGTCTGTCCCTCCTTATCCCCCCGCTCGGTCGTGCCTGGGAACGGCTACTCGCGCCACTGGCTCGGGTGGCTAACCCAGGCCCCGCACGTAGCGGCTTCGGCGGGGGCCTTCTTATTGGGTCGGGACTGGGCCTTCTGTGGGCGCCCTGCGCGGGTCCCTTGATGGGGTTCGTTATAGGGCTGACTGCTTACGCAGGGTTATCGCCTGAAGGTGTGGCAATAACTCTGGCTTACACCCTGGGCGCGGGCGTGCCGATGCTTCTTATAGCTTACGGTACTCGCAGCTTCACGGCGCGGGCCAAAAGGCTGGGACGTCGCACCGGCGTTATCCAGCAGACGTTCGGCGCGCTAACGGTGCTGGTCGCCGTGGCCCTCCTATTCGGATTGGATACGCAGATACAGTCATTCGCTCAAAGGAGCTTGCCGTCTGAGTGGAGCGCGGCCCTCACCAGCCTTGAGCGGCAGGACAGCGTGCAAACAGAGCTAGACAGGCTAAACGGGAAGAGTTCGGCGCAGGCGGCAGGCGTATTGCCTACCCCTACTCCTGAGACGATAATGGCCCTCGAAGATATGGGCCCCGCGCCAGAGTTTACGGGCCTGACCGACTGGTTCAACTCTGAGCCTCTAACAATGTCCGACCTCAGAGGCAAAGTGGTACTGATAGACTTCTGGACGTTTGGCTGCTACAACTGCCGCAACACCCGCCCTCATGTGCGCGCTCTGTTTGATAAATACAAAGACCAGGGGCTTGAGATAATCGGAGTTCATGCCCCCGAATTCGCTTACGAGAAGGTGCCCGCGAACGTGCGAGAGGCCGCGAAGGAACAGGGCGTTACGTGGCCCGTGGCGCTGGACCAGGAGTTCAAGACCTGGCGATCTTACGACAATCATTATTGGCCCGCTTTGTACCTGATCGACGCGAACGGACATCTTCGCTACAAGCATTTCGGCGAGGGCAATTATGAGAATAACGAGAAGGCGGTGATGCAACTTCTGAGTGAAGCCACGTCATCTGCCGAACAAGTAGATACAGTAGATACACAGGCCGCCATGATCGCACAGGTCGAGGCGCTGCCCACACAGGAGCCGCCAACCGTCATGCCACCAACCGAAATACCTCCCACCGCTGTACTCGCTACTGCCACACCCGCGCCCGGACTCGTGCTCGAAGATAAGGGCCTGGCCCCTGAGCTTGTCGGACTAACCGACTGGTTCAACTCCGAGCCGCTCACTATGGAGCAGCTAAAGGGTAAAGTTGTCATCATCGACTTCTGGACGTTCGGCTGCTACAACTGTCGTAATACGCAGCCGCATGTCCGCGCTCTATATGACAGGTACAAAGATCAGGGTCTTGAGATAATAGGGGTTCACACGCCTGAGTTCGCCTATGAGAAAGTACCTGCGAACGTGCGAGCCGCTGCTAAAGAACAAGGTGTAACCTGGCCCGTAGGTTTAGATCAGAACTTCAAAACATGGGGCGCTTACAATAATCGCTACTGGCCCGCCTTCTACTTCATTGACGCAAAGGGTCACATACGCTACCAACACTTCGGTGAAGGCAACTACGAATATAACGAAAAGGTCGTGCAACAACTCTTGAGCGAAGCGAAAACGACCTCTCTAAAATAGACAACTGTCCCCTCCTTCCTCTGAACAACAAGGGGTGTCGAAAGGCACTCCTTGTTGTTTTAACGTGAAACGAAACCGCCAAGACGCCAAGTAACCGCCAAGATTATTTATTGTTTGTTATGAACCGCAGAGGCGTAGAGACGCAGAGGCGCAAAGAAGGTTGAGTGTTATTGGGGGTAGGGATTAGGGATTAGTAGTCGATAGTCTATCTTAGCTAATAGCTGACGGCTGACGGCTGATAGCTCATGTCTCACGTTTCACCCGCAAAATCCCCAACCGCCTTTTCCTGCTATACTTGCGTGTATGATTGAGGCTGCCGGTGGGCACGATAGGGAAGAAGCTAGCCGCATTGGGGCTGCGCGTGGAGGCGATCTTGCCGCCTTCAACTGGCTGGTGCTGCGCTACCAGACGCGCGTCTACAACCTGTGCTATAGAATGCTCTCCGACCCTGACGCGGCTGCCGACGCTACACAGGAGGCTTTCATATCCGCTTACAAAGCGATGGGCCGGTTCAAGGGAGAGCAGTTCCGCACGTGGCTCTTCCGCATCGCTACCAACGCTTGCCTCGACATGCTGCGGAGCCGCAAGCGCAAGCCTACTACTTCTCTCGACAGCTTCGGCTCAGAGGGGAGTGAAGAGGACGTTGAGCCGTTGCCGGTGGTCGATCTCGACCCTTCAATTGACCCCGAGTCGAGCGCGCTTCGTGCAGAGACGGTCGAGATTATCCAGGCGGGACTTGATGCTCTCCCCGACGATCAGCGTATAGCCCTTGTGCTGGTTGATGTGCAGGGTCTGAGCTATGATGAAGCAGCGAGCATGACGGGCGCTAACCTCGGCACGGTGAAGTCGCGGATCAATCGCGCCCGCGCCAAAATGCGGGACTATCTACGAGAGCACGGTATTACACCTTCGGTCGGGGAACTATCGGGACGTGGGTAGCGTTCTACTATTATCAATAGATGCAGGAATTAACGACTGACTAGAACTTACTAACAATTATGGACAGAGATTTCAAGAAAAGAGACGGCGACGAGCACGTTGTAGATTTGCTCTCAGCCTACATAGACAACGCACTCAACCCCGGCGAGCGTGAGAGTGTGCGCGCGCATATCGAGACTTGCGCCTCCTGCCAGGCAGACCATGAGACCCTACTTGGAACTCAATTTATGCTCAGGAGCCTGCCGGTAGTGCCGCCTCCCCGCGCATTTACTCTTACACCGGAGATGGTGGGTGCGGGAGCACGACGAGAGTCCTTTTGGCAGCGTCTCCTGACGCCGCGAGCCGTTCCGCGCTTTGCCACGGGGTCGGTGGTGGCATTCGCTTTGCTTGCCCTACTGCTGGTGGGAGACTTGGCGGTCGTGAGGCAGAACGGTATATTTACCCCTTACGCAACGACTTCACGCCAACTGGCACCAGCCCAGGATACGGGGGCAGAACGAAACGCGGGTATTGCAGCCGTACAAGCCGACTCTACTGCAACTACGGGGGCCGCGGGCAGCGACGACACGACGCTTGCTCTTGCCCAACCCACAGCGCCGACCCTGCCCCCCAACGCTGGCGGCGCAACTGAGCCAACAACCGCCGCAGCCGAGAGGGGCATTACAGCACCAGGCGGCACTCCTGAACCAACAGCTTTAGCACTCATGACCAACCAGTCGAAAGCATTTGGTACACCCGACGCGCTTGCAATGAAGCAACCTGGCCTAGACCCCTATGCGGACTTTGGATACGTGCCGCCTGAAGAAAGACGCAACAGTACAGTGCCTATACTGGAGTTAGCTCTTGCGGCTGTCGGGACGGCGCTCGCAATCTTCGCGCTTGTTGCCCGGCGGCGCGGCGTCTAAGCCTGCGCGCTATCGGGTGGACTATCCCGCTATTCGTTAGGCCAGTTTACCAGTTCCCACCACCGCCCGAAGCGCGCTTCGTCCCACGGGTCGAAAGTGATAGCGTGCATACTGTGGACCAGGGTCGGCGTGATATGGTGGCCTCCTGTGATAAACTCTACTCCTTTTGCCGCTTCTTTATCTTCCTCGATGTCTACCTCTCGGTAGGGTATGCCTTCACGCTCGAAGTGTTGCACGGCAGCATCGCTGTCCTCACACCACGAGCGGCGGTAGACCATGATCGGCTCTTTCTGCATTGCGTACTCCTGCTAAAACGTTCAGTCTTACTTTATCAAGTTTAGAGCCAACGGCTCTGTAGGGGCACCCCTATGTGGGTGCCCTTTCTCCTGACCCCGATCTTCACGGCTAACGAACAGGGCACCCACATAGGGGTGCCCCTACAGAGCGGCCATCTTCTTGCTACCCCGTTTAGGCTCTGTTACACTAACAGTTGTTATCAAGCTTTATGGCGGACGGACGAGAGGATGGCTCTTTGAGCATATTGGGCAATCTAAAGGGCAAGCTGATACTGGGCGTGGCGCTCGGTATCGTCGTGGTGGCCGGGCTGGCGGTGTATGCCGACCTGAGCAAGATGGCCGAGGTGTTGCGCCGCTTCGAGTGGTGGCTGCTGCCCTTTATACTCCTCTTCACTCTGTTCAATTACGTCCTGCGCTTTTACAAGTGGGATGTCTACCTGCGTATGGTCGGGGCTACAGGCGTCCCTAAACGAACCTCTCTCCTGATTTTCCTGTGTGGCATGGCTATGGCTATGACGCCCGGCAAGGTAGGCGAGCTACTCAAGTCGTATCTGCTCAAGCAAGTGCGCGGTACGCCTATATCGACATCTGCGCCCATAGTAATGGCCGAGCGCGTGACCGACGGGATAGCAATGCTCGTGCTGGCATCTGTAGGGTTGGTACTCTTCGACTACGGGCGTATTTTGCTGATCGCCATTGCCATATTAGCCGTCATTTTCCTCGCAATCTTCCAGAACCGTGCGCTCTTTGAGAGGTTACTCAGCATGGGCGAGCGACTGCCGGTCGTCTCAAGGGGGGTCCACCATTTTCATGCCTTCTATGAAAGCTCCTACGAGCTATTCCGACTGCCCAATCTTCTCTTTGGGGTCGGCATCGGGGTAGTATCGTGGTTCGGTGAGGTGATAGCGTTCGTGCTGGTGATGATGGGACTCGGCGTGCCGTTCTCGGCGCTCCTGGTTGTAATATGCGCTTTTATCATGTCTGCCTCAACACTGATCGGCTCGGTGACGCTGCTGCCAGGGGGTCTCGGCACTACCGACGCCAGCATCGCGGGTATGTTGATCTTCCTCGTGCCCCCACAGCTTGGCATACCGATGCCCCAGGACACCGCGATTGCTGCCACGCTGCTGATCCGTTTCGCTACCCTCTGGTTCGGCGTCGGCATCGGCCTGGTGTCGTTGCTGATCATGCAGCGCAGCCTGGGCGGTATCTCCGTAAGTGACGATGCTGCCCTCAGGTCGGTAGAGACCGCAAGTGCCAAATAGCGAGGCGAGGGGCAGTGTGCTGTCGCTTGCAGGTCTGCTCAAAGTACGTCGGGAATGGGGGGAGGCGGGCCTGCGCCTGGTGCTGACCAACGGCACTTTTGACCTGCTGCATATCGGCCATGTACGCTACCTGGAAGCCGCGCGTGCAATGGGCGACCTGCTGGTGGTAGGCATCAACTCGGATTCGTCGGTGAGGGGCTACAAGGGGCCGGGCCGCCCGGTTGTGCCCCAGGAAGAACGCGCCGAGATGGTGGCAGCCCTCAGATGCGTCGATTACACCACCATATTCGATGAGCCGACAGCCGTCGCCCTGGTGGAAGCGCTCCAGCCGGAAGTATATGTCAAAGGTGGTGATTACGCACCCGGCAGCAAGCCCTTACCCGAAGCAGCGGCTGTCACATCATACGGTGGGGAAGTGTGCATAATCCCATTCGTAGAGGGGCATAGCGCGAGCGACCTCATACGTCGGGTCGAGGGATTCTGAACGATGAAAAACGCAAAGACGCAAAGGGCGTAGAGAACACAAAGGTTTTATGTGTGATCGCTGGGTATCAAGTTTGCGGGCAAGAACCAAGCCAGTTTT
>JBBRVL010000251.1:0-6134 GCA_038246925.1 Chloroflexia bacterium | reverse complement strand
ACTCGCGTGAATGATATCTTCCTGGCATCGCTTTCCTTCTCCTCTGTTGGCTGCTAGTATACAGCCACTTAGGGAGAATGTGACTTGCCTCTTTGTCTGGTCATAAGGGTGCAGTCCACCTTTTCCTATCAACACGTCGCTGTTTGAGATCGTCAAAGTTGTTGCAACACTACCGTCTTAAGCGTCTCCTATAAAATCTTGGCCTACTTTGTGGTCTTTGTGTTTTTGTGGTTCCGTACTAATTCGTAACAGGAGGTCCGATGTCGTTCCAAGATGAAGATGCACTTCTGGACCAACTCCAGCGCGACACCTTCCAGTACTTCATGCATGAGACCAACCCGGCCAACGGGTTGGTTGCCGACAGCACAAAACAGGGTACTGCCGCCAGTATCACGGCGGTTGGCCTCGGCCTGACCGCATACCCTATCGCCGTCGAGCGCGGCTTCATCTCCCGCGCCGAGGCTGTCGCCCGTACGCTCGCCACCCTGCGCTTTTTCTGGCACGGGCCGCAGGGACCGGAGGACGACGCGATCGGGCACCACGGTTTCTACTACCATTTCCTCGATCTACAGAGTGGCCACCGCGCCTGGAACTCGGAGATATCGACCATCGACTCGACTTATTTGCTGGCTGGCGCGCTGACTGCTGCGTGCTATTTCAGCGGGGACAACTCCGCAGAGCGTGAGGTCCGCGAGCTGGCCGAGCGGCTTTACCTCCGTGCCGACTGGCAGTGGTATCAGAACGGCGGTCCTCTTGTGAGCCACGGCTGGACCCCGGAGCGGGGCTTCATCCCTTACAGGTGGGAAGGTTACAGTGAGGCGCTCATCCTCTACGTCATGGGCCTCGCCTCGCCCACCTATGCACTGCCGGCTGAGAGTTATACTGCCTGGACCTCGACGTATCAGTGGGCGCAATTCTATGGTTACGATTACCTCTTCGCGGGCCCGCTTTTCATCCACCAGCTCTCGCACATTTGGATAGACTTTCGCGGCATCCAGGACGCGCCGATGAGGGAGCGCAACAGCGATTACTTCGAGAACAGCCGGCGGGCAACCTATGTGCAGCAGCAGTATGCTATAGATAACCCACGCCGTTTTCGCGGATATGGTGAGTGGGTATGGGGTATCACCGCCAGCGACGGCCCAGGGCCTGCCATCAAGCGGGTCGATGGGCAGGATCTCGAGTTTTACGATTACCTGGCTCGTGGCGTTCCTGATGGCCCGGACGACGGAACTATTGCCCCCTGGGCCGTAGTCGCCGCGCTGCCTTTCGCGCCGGAAATCGTTATGCCGACCATCGCCCACCTGAATGCTGACCACTCCAGCATGACGAGCAAGTACGGCTTCAAATGCAGCTTCAACCCCACCTTCCGTATTAGCCCGGCTGGCCCGGCCGGTGACGACCTCGAATGGATGTCGCAGGGCTACTATGGCCTCGACCAGGGGCCGATCGTGATGATGATCGAGAACTATCGCTCAGGATGGCTCTGGGATTTGTTGCGCCCGTGCGGGTGGTTGGTCAACGGCCTGCGCCGCGCGGGATTCAGTGGCGGCTGGCTCGACACCCCTGATCTGCCGATGGACCAACAAGACCGGAGGAACGAATCATGATCACTTCTGATCCCTCCAAAACAGGCTTGCCCACAACTGACACGTCCCGCTCCGACGCGCTGGTCTTCTTCGGCGCTACGGGCGACCTGGCCCACAAGCAAATCTTTCCGGCTCTCTACGCGATGGTGCGCCGTGGACACCTCGATATGCCTGTAATCGGCGTGGCAGGCTCCAGTTGGACCGACGACCGGTTGATAGCACGAGCACGCGACAGCATCGAGAAGAGCAGTACGAAAGGTGCGGGCAGCGTCAGCGTGGACGAAGAGGCTTTTACGAAGCTCGCGGCGATGCTGCGCTACGTCGGCGGCGATTACAAAGAACCGTCGACATACAAGCGTTTACGGAAGGCTCTCGGCTCAGCAGCGCGACCCCTGCACTACCTGGCGATCCCGCCCAGCCTCTTCGAGACCGTAGCCGCAGGGCTGGCAAAGGCAGGCTGCGCGAAGGACGCTCGCGTGGTACTTGAAAAGCCGTTCGGACGCGACCTGGCTTCGGCAAAGGAACTCAATCGCGCCTTGCACCTGTATTTCCCGGAGGAGGCTATCTTTCGTATTGACCACTATCTGGGCAAGGAGCCTGTGCAGTGTCTGCTCTTTTTCCGCTTTGCCAACACCTTCCTCGAGCCAATATGGAACCGCAATTACGTGGAGAGCGTTCAGATTACCATGGCCGAGAACTTTGGCGTTGCTGGGCGTGGGAAGTTCTACGAGGAGGTCGGCGCCATACGGGACGTGGTGCAGAACCACCTGCTACAGGTAACGGCGCTGCTGGCGATGGAACCGCCGCTGCCTAACGACCCTGATGGGGAGCGCGACCAGAAGTCCCTGTTGCTCAAGTCGATTTGCGCGCTCAACCCGAAGAACGTGGTGCGCGGCCAGTACAAAGGGTACAAAGAAGAAGATGGCGTGGCCCCCGACTCGCAGGTGGAAACTTTCGCGGCACTACGCCTATTTATAGACAACTGGCGTTGGGCAGGAGTGCCTTTCTACATACGAGCGGGTAAATACCTGCCCGTGACCTCCACAGAGGTGCTTGTGCATCTCAAGCGTCCGCCCCTGGATGTCTTTGCCGTCAAGGTAGAGGAGCCAGCCAATTTCTTGCGCTTCCGCATCAGCCCGGACGCAATTATAGCTCTTAATACGCAGGTCAAGAAGCCTGGTGAGCAAATGGAAGGGGATACGGTGGAACTGGTTGCCAGGCATTACTCGGGCGATGAGATGGCCCCCTACGAACGTCTGTTGGGTGATGCCATGCGAGGGGATGCGACGCTATTTGCGCGGGAAGACGCACTGGAAGCCGCCTGGCGCATAGTGGACCCTGTGCTGAGCAACCTCTCGCCGGTCTACGAATACGACCGGAATAGCTGGGGGCCTGGTGAGGTGGGGTTGTTACCTGTGCCGCCGGGCGGCTGGCATAACCCTGAGCCGTCCCAGGATAGCCCAAGGTAGGCGAGTAGCGAAAAGAGCGGAGGAACCACGTAGCAGTCTCTTCTCGGCGGCATCTTGCAAGCACTACCCCAAAGACTTATCTGTCCATTTCATTACTCCCAAAACAAGGGGAGCAGAGTAACAATCTGTGCGCTACAGGTGAGAAGTAACGGAACCTCGGCGGCCTAGAGACTCAATGCCGGGCTGCCGAGGAGGCCTAATGGTGACTAAACTAAGCGTACGGGTCAACAAGCACTACTGATCAATGTGACCACGCTCACCCCATGTTTTATGCCCAACATAGCGCTCCGGGTCCTCGTCAAACTGCTTCTTGCAGTTGGGGGAGCAGAAGTGGTACGTTTCACCCTTATATTCGCTCTTTTCGGTTGTGGTCTTTGGGTCGATGTCCATATAACAAACAGGATCCTTTTTCATCTCTCTCACCTCCTTTGCAACTTGTTGTCTATTCAGCAATGGCGACCGCAGAGTCTTCTGACTGGAAGAGGGCGCCCCCGGCAGTCAGGGTGCACATGCGTAGAGCGCCTGGTTCGCTTCAGGTCTACGCTTTCGCGGGCTTTTCCCGGGCGGTGCGAGCTATGACCAACCCTATCGCTGACACAGCGCCAAAGACGGCTACCAGTAGCAGGCTCTCTCCCAATGGCCTTTCTTTGAGCACAGGCGCGGCTCCCATAGCGCCTTCACCGGCGGCACCACCCCCGATGCCTAGCACCGTAATGCTGGTGGTTGCGCTCTCCGCACCCGTTGCCCTAACCTGGTACGTGCCGGGTTTGAGGTCCTCTGGCAGCCGGAACTGGGCGCTGAAATCGCCGTTCGCGTCGGCGTCTACCTCTCCCAGGTCGATGTCCACTCCCATGCCGATAACACGCACTTCAACCGTGCTGTTCGGCCCCAGCAAATCGCCTTTTACGGTAATAACGTCGCCGGCCTTTGGGGTGAGCGGTTGCACAGCCACGCCTTTGGCCCCGTCCGCCAGGGCCGTGATATTTGTTAAGGCAAGCGCTCCTGCCAGACTCAGCGCGACAAAGATTGTGAGTAATATACGGTTCATTTCTATTCTCCCTTCATTCTTTTTCATGCGCCCCTGAGATCAACCGAGGTGAGATTTCACGGGCGCAACAGCTACCATAACGGACAACACAATTATTGCTACAAGCAGCACCACACCGATCGCCATGATCACCGGTCTGCGGCGCAGGGCGCGCCAGGGGGAGCGATCAATGAACGGCAGCAGCGCCAGGAACCCGAAGACGACCACAGCGGCATAGAAGATACCCTGGACCTTGAACCAGTCCTCGAAGGCATACAGCCAGAAGAATATGAAGGGCGGCTTGGTGACCTCCATGGTCGGGTCGGGGGCAGGTCCGATACCCTGCGGGAAGACGATGCCCATCATGGCCGCCAGTCCCAGCAGTGCCAGACCGTAGCCGACCATGATACGCGCGTGCGTCGGGTAGTGTCCGGTCTCCTTCTCCTCCGGCAGACGCCCGTGGGGGGCTTCTCCGGCGTCTGATTGAGCGGGTGTAGGAGACAAGCTGTGGTGCTTGATGAGAAATATGTGCCCGATCAAGAAAAGCAGCAGGAAAAGCGGCACGATACTTACATGGGCCATAAAGAGACGGGGCAGCATCCCCACGCTCGTCGTAAAGCCAGCAGAGAAGAAGCCGCCCGCAGCTCCCAGTAGCGAAGCCAGCTCCATGTTGTGGGTCATCGCTTCATAAGCTTCCTGGTCCCAGCGCAGCACGGTGCCGGTGAAAACGCCTCCGAACATCAGCAGGACTAGCATGGCCAGGCCGACCAGCCAGTTAACCTCGCGGGGCACCTTGTATGAGGCGGTCACGAAGACCCGGATAAGGTGTAGCGCCGCAGTGATTACCACAAGGTAGGCGGCCCACACATGGACCCCCCGTATGATATCACCAAGGGGAGCCGTATTCTGTATATAGATTACGCTTGCCCGCGCGCTCACCGGATCGGGATTGTAGTACTGGCCCATCCAGAGGCCCGTAAGGACCAGCACTACGATACCCATGAAAGTGATGCCGCCCATTGTGTACCAGAAGGTGTTGGCGTGCGCAGGCACTTTGTAACGCAACGCCGACAAGCCAAGCCGGTCATCCAGCCAGGCCCCTACGGCTCCCAGCCCCCCTCGACCTGTGCTTGTGCCTGTGCCTGTGCCTGTGCCAGCAGCGGCTACACCCACGGCAGCTGTAACAGTCGCGGGTTGGCCCTCCAACACTATGGACGACTGCTGCCGGTTCAACGAGTTATTCTCCATCATATGCCTCCTATCACTCTGGGGCGATGTATCTTTTCCTAGCCAACATAGAGCATTTTACACGGCTAATGTCAATTCTGCGGTATACGTCGAGTAAAAGGTTGGTGAACAAGGTCCGACGATCAGGGCAGTCCCAGGCTGCGGCGCAGCCGGCCCGCGTAATCCACCATCTCCTGGCCGTTCTGTGCTAGCAGGCGGCCCACATCGCGCATGGTCTGGGCGGCCCCACGCAGGTCGGCGGCTGCCTGGCCTTGCAGCTTATCGCGCTCCACCATCACATCGGCCTCCTCAGCCATCACCCGTCCGTGGTCGGTCATGTTGCGGGCCTCGGCCTGCATTGCCTCTCCATTCGCTTGCAAAGAGGCCAGGTCTACGGAACCTGCTCTGGTAGGGTCGTGCAGCATGGCCTGAGCTCGCCTGTTAAGCTCATTCCAGCTTCCCTGCTGTTGCAAGCTGCTCCGGGACGATTGAAGGCTCGAGGCAGCGGTCGGGTCTTGCGCCATCCACTCGCCGCCCTGCGCCAGCTGCTGCCCATCGCTCAGCCAGTGCTCTCCGTGGGCGCGCAGCTGTTCGTCACCGGTGCGTTTCGCTTCATCAAGCATAGTCTGTCCGTGGGCTTGCATGGCCAGGCCCGCGGTTCGCATGGCCTGGCCGCTCTGCTCCATTGACACGAGGTTTGCAGCCGGGGTGGCTGCTAATTTGGCAGAAGGCGCACGCGATGTGATAACCATGCCGAACCCTACCAGCACTACCGCAATAACTATCGCTGTTCCTATTCCTAAGCTCGAATTCTCAGACATT
>JBBRVL010000250.1:0-6136 GCA_038246925.1 Chloroflexia bacterium | reverse complement strand
GGAAGTGTGGGAGGGATGGAGCAAGAATGTAGTGATCTCACTACAGAGCAACCCTGTCCAGGCTGTTATAGCGGTTGCGGGAGTAGTGTCGTTGACCGTCGCTCCCCTGGGCATGGTGTCATGGACCAGGAGTGCGTGGGCGAAGGCTACTAGGAGTGAGGCAGCATCGGATCGAGCAGCCGCCGTCTGGACTTCGGCCCTTACAGTGTGGCAGATTGGTGTGCCGCTAATTATGCGCCGCGACCTTGATAGAAAGCTCGGCCTACCTGCCGGCTGGACGCTTACCCAGCCTATTGGCACAGCCATCATGGGGCTGATTATGCTCTGGTCGCTGGTACGCCTACTTACCGGCAAGGGCGTTACGTGGAAGGGGCGGACCTACGCGTCAAATGAGGCGGGATAACCGACCACCGACGACTTTAGCTCACAGCCCGCAATTATGTTATAAATAGGCAGCCTGTCCCTCATATATTTGATAGGCCCAGGAGAAACGCGCCTCCAGTGACTACAGAGCAGAGCACCAACCGGCCACCAACCACCAACCACCGACCACCGGCCACAGATATGCCGGACTTGCGCCTCTTGCCGGTCGACTCGCTTGTGCTGCACGAGCATGCTGACGAGAAGCGTGTGGCTCGACTTGAGGCACGCCTGCGAAATGATGGCTTCCTCAAAAGCCCGCCCATTGTCGCGTCCATCTCCGGCAGCGACAGGTATGTGGTACTCGATGGGGCAAACAGGACAAGCGCCGTCATGCGAATCGGGTGTCCTCATCTTCTCGTGCAGGTGGTTGACTACACCTCTGACCAGGTGCAGCTAACTACTTGGCACCATCTTATAACCGGCAGGTTGCCTGGAACTTTCCTCGACGATATAAAAGGGGTGAAGGGTCTAGTTGCCAGGCTCTCGCCTATTGATGAAGCACGCAAGCAGCTTACTGGGCGCTCGATACTTTCATATGTAGCGATACCAGGGCCTCGGCAAGAAGATAATGCAACCGTTTACACTGTAGCGGCAGACAGTTCGGCTGAGCCAACACGCGACGCTACCACCCTGCTTAATGCAATGGTCGATACTTATAAGGGCGATCCGCAGGTGAGCATCCACCGGGTGAACACCGAAAACCTCGAAGAGTTGATGTCGCTCTACGATGGAGTAAGCGGGCTGGTGGTCTTCCCGCCATATCAGCCCGAAGATATTATGAAACTGGCCGAGGAAGGACGGTACGTGCCGACCGGCATCACCCGGCACATTATCAGCCACCGCGCTCTCCGCGTGAACGTGCCGATGGCTCTACTGTGCGGAGATGGCCCCCTCGAAGAAAAGAACAACTGGTGGCACGAGCAAATCAAGCGCAAGCTGGCCCTCAACCAGATCAGGCTCTACCAAGAGTCGACGTACCTTTTCGACGAGTAGGTGATCAGCCGTCAGCCGTCAGCCGTCAGCCGTCAGCCGTCAGCCGTCAGCCGTCAGCCGTCAGCCGTCACCTATTATAGACTACTGATTACTAACACCTAACCTCTAATCCCAAAATACTCCACGCCTCTGCGCCTCTGCGGTGAACAAAAACCCTAAACAACTTGGCGCTCCTGGCGGTTTCGTAATGACGTTTCACGCGAAGTCCCAGATTTGGTCCCATGCTTGCATCCAATTGTCGCCTCGGCTTTCGACTTTGAGCGGCTCGATTACTTGAACGCCGTGGAGACCTTTGAATTTGGCGGCTGCATCGACGGTTGAGAGGTCAATCTTGATGGTAGTCGGTTGGGCGGGGACGTAGGGCTTTACTGCTTTGAGGTTTTTCAGTGCCTGCTTCGCTCCTTCCTCGATCATCTTGCGGGCGCGCACCGGGGGTATCTGTCGGGCAGAATATCGCGACAGCCCACGCTTCACGGCCACCGTTGTCAGGCCCTCGCCGAGCAGCTCCTTCGATTCACGGCAAACAGCGTCATCACCCGTTACGAGCAGGATGGGGCAATTGTAGTGGCCGCAGAGCGCCGCGTTGATGCCTACCTCACCCACTAGGTCATCATTGAAGCGGAGCGCATACCAGTTAGTGGTAGAAATAGTGTGGCAGAGCACGCCGTCGGGTGTTCCGGCTCGCGCGTGCATACCGACCAGCAGGCAGGCGTCACACCCCTGCTCTAAAAGCTCGGTGTAGCGCGACCACGTGTGGTGGGCCACCCAGTCGCAATCCGGGTCGAGCAGTTCAGGTACAAGTGAGTTGAATTGCCAGCCTTTACCCGCGCCGTGGCAATCGACCACGACTATCTCTTTCGCGCCTCCTGCTTTCGCGCCCCGCACGGCTGCATTGATCTCTTCAGTGTAGAGCCGCCGGGCCTCCTCGTACATAGGCTCGCCGCCGTTCACCTGCTCCCATACGACTATTCCGCTCACACCTTCCATGTCGGTCATTATAAGCACGCGCATTTACAAACCCCCATAATAATTTTGGATTTTGGATTGCCACCGTTACGATAAGTAGCCGATTTGGAAGTATATCATAGAGCAATCTACACGTGATAGGGCATAGTTTTAGAGCAATAGGGTATAATAGAAGGAAAGGCAAGTGGCCCGGTAACGAAAGGATAGGAAAAGTTATGGCAGAAGCGAATACGATGACCACGACAGAAGAGGCCGTGCGTGAGACGATACGTGCGGAGGTGTTCGACCCTGAGTTAGGCCTCAATATCGTGGACCTGGGCCTGATATACGACATTACGGTGGCAGACAACAAAGCAGACATTACGATGACATTGACAAGCCCAGGTTGCCCGGTCGGCCCGGAGCTTATGACCAATGTCCGCCGCTCCCTCGCCCGTTACGAAGACTTAGAAGAGGTAGATCTGCACCTCGTATTTTCGCCACCCTGGGGCCCTACCATGATGAGCGAAGACGCTAAAGACGAGCTAGGCTATTTCGGCTAGGCCAGGCAAAGCAATCGCTAGCGGGCGCTCCTCAGTATGAACCTGGTAAGCTCCGGCCGGGCACCCCACCTTATTGGAGGCTTTCCTCACAGGCCGCGATTGGCGTACATCAGGGTATTCCGCATTTTATGCAAGCCCTCTGCATAGCGCCGCCCATAGCGTGATGAAACGAGCAGTGGGCCGAAGAATGGCAGCTTGATCTGGCCCCCGTGGTTGTGTCCCGATAGCTGCAAGTCTACCGACCGTTTTGCGGCCGTCATAAGGAAATCGGGTACGTGGGCAAGCAGGATCACACAGCTTCCCGCCGGTATGCCGTGCAGAGCGCGATCCAGGTCGGACCTGTAGGACCAGGGGTCGGCCACCCCCGCGATGTATATGCTAGCGCCGTTCTTGTCTATCCTCACATGGTCGTTGTGCAGTACCCTGATGCCCGTTCGCCTGAAGGCGTCCGTTACGTGAGCCTCTCCCGACTCGCGGTCATGATTGCCTAACACCGCCAGAGCACCAAGACCACCCCGCTCCCGGCACGACCATTCTCCGAAAGGTGATAAAAGAAGAGCCGCATCCTCTACATCCCCAGGATAAGTCTGGTAATCGCCTGTGAGCGCGATTAGATCGGGCGCTATATCCAACACCAGCTTCACATAGCGGCGGATGAACTCTGCGGAATTAAAGTGGCCGTAGTGAACGTCGCTCACCTGTATGATGGTGAAGCCGTCAAGCTCTTCAGGCAAAGAAGCGATCTGTAGCTCGTGGGTAGTCAGTTCAAGCGCAAATATCTGGTTGAGCCTGTTCAGCAGCCCTCGTGGTCCTGATGTCTCACGCCCACCGGCAACAAGGATTTCATGTCGCATATCCAAATCTTCTACTCTGGTATGCAGCAGTTCGGGCGGGCAAGGAGCAGGGCGGCGCTTCCTGTAGATTTCTTGGAGGAAAGAGCGCAGGCCCAGCAGGGTAAAGGCCAACGCCCACAACCTACCTGGACTAAATGGCGCAAGAATGGAGCGGCCAAAGCGAGAGAAGCCGCCTAGCCGGAGCGCCTGAGCGAGACCAAACAGCGGCCAGGCAGCCAGATGGCCCAATAGGATAAACACTTTGAAGCGCGATTCATGCAGCCCTATAATCCGCGTGTTAGACAGGAATACGCCCAGGGCTGTATGACCGTAGACATCTAGGGCTATCAACAGGGCATTCAAGAGGTGCGGAACTTTTACCGGGCGTCCGGTCCTTGTGCGTCTCATCTACAGATTTTCAGTCTCGGCGAAGTGCATCATTGACTAGGTGAACTTCCTTTAAAGACGCATATCTAGAGCTGGGATTACAGTTTAGCCTCGGCGATTCTTTCAAGCCACGCCCCTACTAGGTTGGCGAACTGCTCAGGCTGCTCGTCGTGCGGGAGGATTCCGGCGGGCGAGATTTCCTGTAATTCGGCACCGGGATTGGTAGCGAGGAAGGCAGGAGCATCGGAGAGGGGCGTGATCTTGGCTTCGCGGCCCCACACGAGGAGCACGTTCTGCGAAAGTTGCGACCATGCATCGCTCGCATCCCAGTAGAGCTTTCCTGAAACGAACGCCGAGGGTGCAAACCTTGCGCCAGGAACGTGCGCGGTGCGGTAATACTGCTCGACCAGGTCGTCTGTGACGAGTGATTTATCGTGGTATGTTTGCGCTTCGAGGAAGTAGCGGATGCTGCGCCGCGAGGCAATGCCATTGAACATGGCCTGGCCCAAGACCGGGAGGCGGAGCAACATCTCTACGGCTTTACCGCTCGGCGATTGCTTTCTGAGGGTGCGCACTCCCGTCGGGCAGACAAGCACCAGCGAGGTTATCCATTCAGGGTCGGCCACGGCTGCTTCGATTGCGTAAGCGGATGTGAGAGAGGAAGCAAGCACGGCGGCAGGCAGCTTGACTACTTCGCGCAGAAGGTCGCCTATCAGCTCTATGTACAATTGTGGGGTGTATGGGATATCCGGACGCTCGGAAAGTCCATAGCCGAGGAGGTCAGGCGCATAGATATGGAAGCGGCCGGAGAGGCGAGCGAAAGGCTCTTTCATTTCGGCTGCCGATGCCGCGGCGTTATGCCCGTGTAAGAGAAGAAGGGGTGGGTTGTGAGGATCGCCCGTCTCGTACACTGCTATTTCGCCGAACCGCCAGGGCCAACGTGTAGGCGAGACGGGCAGTTGATCTTCTAACCCCTCGGCAGGCATAGCGACCCGCCGATTATAAGCCTCTAGCCCTAATAGAGCCGACCCGAGCGCGATTAAACTCCTCTTCCTCATCCTTAACAACTCTCCTATTAGGCGTATATGCCTCTTGAATAAAATCCTGGTAGTTGCACGAGTTGTGCCAGCAAGAAGCGGTGAGTGGTAAGTGGTAAGTGATAAGTGGTATGTGATCAGGATAATGTTTCATTTGTGAGAGAACGGATTCTTCACTTCGTTCAGAATGACAAAGGAGAGTTGGTTCACGCCTCAACAGTTTCCACTCACCACTCACCACTCACAATTGTGATTGACGGAATCGCTAGCGGGTAGATATAATGTGCCACGCCTGAGCGATTGATGAGGAGAGTTTCAGATGCCCCGCAGCCAAACCGAGAGCAACCTGCGCCTCTGGACCGAGCATGTACTGGCCGAGAACCGCCGCGACCTGGACCGGCTGATAGATACACTTGCAGACGATGCTGTGTATGAGATCGTGCCTCTGAAGAAGGAGTGGCGGGGCAAAGACGAGATCCGGGAGTTCTACCATATGCTCTGGACAGCGATGCCCGATGTGAAGCTCGATTTGCGGACGCGAGTGGCCGACGAGCATTACGTGGTGGAGGAATCGCACGTCCACGGCACGCATACAGGTCCACTCTTCGGCATCCCTCCCAGTGGGCACTACATTGAGTTTGATCTTGTGATTTACTTTCCGTTCCGCAATGGGCAGATTATGGGCGAGCGGCTTTATCTCGATGTGAACAGCATCACAGGGCAGGTTGTGCTGGAGTAGATATAAGGCACTGTTTGAATTATGAATTATGAATTGAGAGATTCCTTGATAAGTAATGGCTCACTAAGCGCCGCTTATACTAGGGAGTTTTCTGGAAGGTATAAACACATATTCAGCTTTGTCATTCTGAACGAAGTGAAGAATCAGTCTGAATAGCACTGACTCCCCCGTAGTGATTCTTCGCTTCGCTCAGAATGACAAAGCATATTTTTCGGT
>JBBRVL010000249.1:0-6138 GCA_038246925.1 Chloroflexia bacterium | reverse complement strand
CAATTCGAGCGCGTCCGCCCCGGCCTGTTGCATCTGCTTGGCGTACTCTGACCACCCGCCTATGGATGTTCCGTTCAGACTGGCGATGATGGGGATACTGACCGCTTCTTTAGCCTTGCTTATGTGCTCAAGGTAGCCTTCCGGCCCACGGTTGTAGTGTGAGCGCCTCGGAAAGTAGCCATTGTTTTCAACCACCAGAGCGGTCTCATCGGTGATGTACTGTATCTCACGCGTGCCTTTTTGCAACTGCTCCTCGAAGAGGGAGTAGAGCACAACTGCCCCCGCCCCCGCTTCTTCAGCGCGCTTGATGTTCTCTATGCGCTCGGAGATAGGAGATGCCGATACGACGAGTGGAGTTCGCAAGGTCATCCCAAGATAAGTAGTGCTAAGGTCCATGTCTGTAACCTCCTGTCAAGAGTGTAAGAGGCGGGTGGCATACACTCGCCACCCGCCTCACTAGCCAATTGTGGGACATCATCGATCAGCGCGGGATGGGGAAACTGGGAATTGTGCTGACCGGCTCCAACTGCTTGACGAACTCCCATGCGCTGGGCGGCACGCTGACATTCTCGAATTGCAGCGTGTAAAGGCATACCTCCGGCAGCTTCCCGAAGATCCAGTTCTGCATATCTATATCCTCGCGCAGATGTTCCTCGGCGAAGCGTAGAGTATCGTTGTCGCCGTAGGCCTGGGCCAGGGTGCTCAGGCACCTGTAGGAGGCAATCTTGAACTGCTCCATCGTGAACCAGGTGGAGGCGAGCGAGAACCAGGTGGTCGGCTTGACCATCGGGAAGTAGCTCAGCAAGGGACTGGTGTACGGTGTAAAGGTATTCTCGATGGTAGGCGGTTGCACCTTGTAGAACTGGAGGCGGGACCCGATGTGTGCCGTATGCTCCCTGGTCATCTCCAGGTGCTTGTAGAGTCTGGAGCGGAACTCTGGGAAGTCCTTGAAGTTCTTCAACTGCTCACCATACTGCTCCAGCGTGTTGTTGAAGCGATCTTCCATCGCATAGATGTCTCGGATGTAGCTGACGAACTTCTCCTTGAGTTGTTCGTTGTTGTTTGGGGTAATCATTGTTTTCTCCTTTAATAGAGTTGTTAGTTGAATTGGGTCTGGGACTGACACTTCATTTGGTGTCCGGTCTCATTACCCCAATTCTACCCCTGGAACCTCAAGATTATGTGCCCGCTATTGTTACGGTTTGGTAACGCTTCGCGGGCTTGACGACTTGCGTACAACGGGGAGAGTGAAAGAGAAAGTGCTCCCGTGGCCGGAACCCTGGCTTTCCGCCCAGATGCGGCCGCCCATCGCTTCCACCAGAACTTCGGCGATAGTTAGGCCTATGCCTGAGCCTCCCGCTGCCCGGCTGCGCGATTTGTCAACCCTGTAGAAGCGGTCGAACAGGTGGGGCAGGTGTTCTGGGGCTATGCCGATACCCGTATCAGCCACCTGAAACAGCACTTCGCCCCATGCCGGACCGTCAGGGGCGCGGCCCACCGACAGCGTCACGCGGCCCGGGGCCGGGGTGTAGCGGAGGGCGTTGGTAAGCAGGTTGGTGAGCACCTGTAGAACTCTATCTCGGTCCGCCAGCACAAGGGGCAGGCTATCAGGGATGTTTGTTGCCAGCTCTAACCCTTCTTCGGAGAAGTCAGCCTGAAGGCGGTCGGCGGCGGCCCGCGCTATAGAGGACGGGTCTTCGGCCTCCAGCTTGAGCGAAAGCTGGCGAGCTTCGGCGCGAGACAGCTCGCGCAGGTCGTCCGCGAGCCTTCGCAACCTGCCGGTCTCACCCCGGAGGCTCACCCAGGTCTCCTGCGAGGGCTGAACCATGCCGTCGAGCAGGCCTTCAAGGTAGCCGTCCAGCGTGCTGATGGGGGGTGCGAAGCTCATGCGCTACGTCGCCCAATAGCTCCATGCGCCTGCGTTCGGTAAGCTCCAGGGACGAAGCCATGTCGTTGAAGCTCGCTATGAGTTGTCCAAGATCATCCGGGGAGTCGAAAGCGTCCGAGGCTACCCTCTCGCTGTAGTGACCGGATGCTATACGCCCGGTGGCTGTCGCGATGCGCCGGACCCGCCCGACGATGCGCTCTGAAATCAAGAGGCTTGCCAGCACCGCTGCGAGGACAGATGCTACCGTAGCCGCGAGCACGGCCTGGGTTACAGACGCCTGAAAAGCAGCTTGCAGTGCGTTCTGGGCGGACTGCATCCCTCCCACCACGTCACCAGTCATGCCGCCTGGACCCATCATCTGGGCCATATGGTCTGCGAAGACGCGCGGGGCTACCAGACTTGTGACGGTAAGGGATGTTACGGCCCCTACGGTGATGACCATCAAGAACGCCGCAAGGAGCTTGGCCCTCAGACTTGACCCAAGCCACTTCGTTAGCGGGAGAGGCGGCATTGTGGTCAGACCTTGCGCTCTTCGGGTGAGGGTGACTTGAAACGATAACCGACACCGCGCACGGTCTCTATATAACGGGGGTCTGCGGGGTTGTCGTCCAGTTTCTTCCGCAGGTTAGTTATACGTACGTCCACCACATGGTCGCCGAAATACTCGCCACCCCACACGTACAGCAGCAGCTGGTCGCGGGTGTAGACTCTGCCCGGATTGGCTGCCAGGGTCGCCAACAGGTTGAACTCACGGAGCGTGAGATGAACCGGCTGTCCGCCCCTGATTACCTCATGGCGAGCCAGGTCTATCACGAGTTCGCCAAATATCATCGGCGGGGAGATATCCCCGTCAGACGCGGCATTCTCCATCCTGGCCGCTTTCGACGCTCGTGAGCGACGGAGCATGGCCTTGGCGCGGGCCACAAGCTCGCGCGGGCTGAACGGTTTGGTCAGGTAATCGTCCGCCCCTACAGACAGGCCGATGATCTTATCTATCTCCTCAGCGCGCGCGGTGAGCATCAGCACGTAGGCATCGGAGAAGTGGCGTAGCTGTCTACATACCTCAATGCCGTCAAGGCCGGGCAGCATAACGTCCAGCACAACCAGATCGGGCTGCCGGGTGCGCGCTATTTCCAGGGCGCTGGGGCCATCGTAAGCCACCAGTACCTCAAAGCCCTCGGCCACCAGGTAGTTTTGTACCAGTTCCACCAGTTTCTGCTCATCGTCCACTACCAATACTTTGGGGACCGGGTTGGCGCCACCCTCCGCCCGCTCTTGATCTTCCATCTACTTCACCTGCTCTTCTTGGCTACCCACGGGTCCCTATGGGGTCTCCTCCACTTTCTCCACTATTTCATTGTAAGCAACAACATGGCCTTATGCAATTACCTGCCTGCTATGCACCACCAGGACGCTCTATTGCCCGTCCGGATCGGAATGGTGCGGCGCTTCTCTGCATTGTGGCCCTCAGCCAATCTTCAGGAAAGGCTCAGGGCTGCCTCAGTCAGAACCTTTATCCTAACATCAGCATTATAGCGCCCGGTCACGTTGCCGGCGCACAATCTTTAGGGAGAAACCGGATTATGAACAGGACTTTACAGATAGGCAAAGGAAGGCTGACGTGGCCCCTCGCTATATCTTTGTTAGCCATCGTATTGGTGGCCGGCGCTATCTGGCTGGGATACCCCAAATCGACAGCCTCCAACTCGGCCTCAGCTATCACTGATGTTGCCCGGGGCGCTCAGAGCCCTGGTGAGGAATCGGGTGCTGGCGCCCGGACAAGCGAGGCGGGCGAAGTCAAGATAGTTGTCGAGTGGCAAGGTAAGGAAGCGGGGCCAGCATTCAAGGTGACAATGGACACCCACTCGTTGGAGCTAGACGATTACGACCTCACTCGGCTAGCGACGCTGCGAACCAGCGACGGCCGAGAGACCCTCCCCCTGACGTGGGATGCGCCCAAGGGTGGGCATCACCGCGAGGGTACATTGACCTTCTCCGGCAACGCTCTGGACGGTAAACCTCTAATCGGCCCGAACACTAAGAGGTTCGAGTTGATCATTTACGAAGTTGCCGGGGTTGCGGAAAGGAGCTTTGAGTGGACACCCTAGCTAACCGGACGACGAAAGCATTGGAGGGCATTGATCCCATAGTCGTATCCGCCCCTATGCGCCGAATCCTGCCCCCTCTGTTGAAGGCTGCTCTATTCGGGGCGCTCGCCGCCATCGGTCTGGTTACCTTCTACCTGGGCACAATCACTCTGGCCCAATCCTGGGGGCACGCACTTCAGCAACTGGCTGAAGACGTCTGGTTCGTGGGAGCTATAGCCTTGGGCTTCGGCGTCCAGATGGGGCTTTTCACCTACCTGCGAGCATTGTGCAGCCGCGTAGGGGCGGGGAGCATGGCAGCAAGTACAGGCACGAGCACGGTCGCCATGCTCGCCTGCTGTGCACACCACCTGACCGAGATGCTTCCAATTATCGGTCTGTCGGGTGCGGCGGTCTTTTTAAATGCCTACAAGACACCCCTATTGTGGTTTGGCATACTCATGAACCTGGGCGGGATTGCCTACATGTTCTACCAAATCCGTAAACAGATCAGGATGACCTACCAGGCTTGATAACAAGACGATAACAAGAGCAAGGTGCTCGAAGAAGGAGAAGGAAATCAGTGACTGACAAATTTTCACGTAACATTTGGCCTCTCATCCTGCTTAGCGTAGCTTTCATAGTCGTCGCGGGCGGGGCGTGGGGCATCGGAAGGGCAGGCGCAAATCAGCCAGCTTCGCAGCCGCCGGCGGCAACCGCTTCCGATACAAGCTACGACATCGGGGCTGCCAATGCCAACAGAGATATCAAACCCACAGGCAAAGTGCGCGAGCTCAACCTGGTGGCGAAGGAAGCCGATGTGGAGATAGCACCTGGTGTGAGCGTAAAGGCGATCACTTACAACGGCCAGGTGCCCGGCCCCACGATCCGCGTCACAGAGGGCGATACGATCCGCGTCACGCTGAAGAACGAACTGGACAAGGCAACCAGCATCCACTGGCACGGTCTACACGTGCCTAACAAAATGGATGGTGTGCCTCCATTTACTCAGCAGGGCATCGAGCCGGGCCAGAGCTTCACATACGAGTTTCCGGCCTCACACGCGGGCACCTTTATGTACCACTCTCACCTCAACTCGGTGGAGCAAATTGACAGGGGCCTGTACGCGCCACTGATCATAGATCCTGCCACCCCTGTTCCCACCAGGTTCGACAAAGAGTTCATAATGATGCTGTCGGCCTGGAACACCAGCAATATGCCTGCGACCTCTGCCGGCGGTGCCAGCATGAACATGAACATGGACTACAACTACTTCACCATCAACGGTAAGGCGTTTCCCTCGAACGAGGCCTGGACGGTGAAAGAGGGCGACCTGGTGCGGATACGCATCAGCAACATCTCCAACCTCGTTCACCCTATGCACCTGCACGGACAGGACTTCGTCGTGGTAGCCAAGGATGGCGAGCCGATCAAGCCCGAACAGCAGCAGACGATGAACACCATCTCGGTGAACGCGGGTGAGACCTACGATATAGTATTCCGGGCGAACAACCCCGGCAAGTGGGTCTTCCACTGCCACGAGCTGCACCACACGGAAAATGATGGGGTGGAGCCGGGCGGTCTGATACAGGTAATCCAGTACGAAGGCTATGAAGGGGTCGCGCCCGCCCAGCCTTCCGCCCAACCCGGCGGTGAGCAGACTCCGCGGAAGGGACCGTTCGCTACTCCCACCGTAATGCCGATGACTATGCCCTGAACGGATAACTAACAGGGCCATGTGGGCTGTGTCCCGTGGCATGGGCTGCTGAGAGGCCGTCCCGAAGACAAAGGAGATAAGGAATGTCTGAGAATTCGAGCTTAGGAATAGGAACAGCGATAGTTATTGCGGTAGTGCTGGTAGGGTTCGGCATGGTTATCACATCGCGTGCGCCTTCTGCCAAATTAGCAGCCACCCCGGATGCAAACCTCGTGTCAATGGAGCAGAACGGCCAGGAGATGGTGGATTACACGGGCCGGCTGCGGCGCAGCCTGGGATTGCCGTGACATTGTTCACCAATCTTTTACCCGCTTATACCGCCCCGTAGACTCTAATCCGCAAGTATTGAGATGAACGGATGTAATGGATGCCTCGCGTAGGGCCAGGCACCAAACTAACAACCCTGGAGGTGTGGAATGAATCGGATTACTGTTGTATTGATAGTATTG